>QNBY01000022.1 GCA_003644275.1 Planctomycetota bacterium | reverse complement strand
GCAAGAAGTGGAAGGAAGAACTGGCGAAGCGCAAGGAGCGCTGCGAGGCGCTCATCAAGGAGCGGGCCGAGGTGATGAAGAAGATATTTCCCGACGGCAAGCTCCCGCGCCGTAAGATATATCACGCCCGCTCGAAGCACTTCACAATCACCTACAACTGCAAGGCGCGGGCGGGCAAGCGGTTCAAGTTCGACGACCACACCGTGGGCTGGCTCATGCTGGCGCAGCTCGAGGACGCCTACAAGCTCTTCATGAAGTTCGTGGGAGCGGAGAAGGACGAGGAGCTGAAGTTCTGGGACGAGCAGCCGCGCTGTTTCTACCTGTGGTTCGACCAGGCGACGCAGCTCAAGTGCTCGCAGGCGCTGGCGGGGATGACGAACCCCGTCTCCACGGTGTACAAGCCCTTCTTCTGCTCCATGGTGGAGAACGAGTTCTCCGAGCACACCGACCACTACCTGGTGCACCACGCCTTCCAGTTGCTGGTGGACGGGCTGGAGCCCTGGCAGGACCGGGCGATACCGGAATGGTTCATCAACGGCGTCGGTAACTGGGCGGAGTACGAGTTGTTCCAAGAGTGTAACATAGCGGCCATAGGGGAAGGCATGACGCCGTGGGACATAAGCATCCCCTTCCTCGGCTGGCCCCAGATAATCCGTAAGATGATAAAGGATAAGAAGATCCGGCCGCTGGCGAGCTACGCGAAATGCAACATAAGGGAGCTCACGGCCGACCTCAGGGTGCAGAGCTACGGCATCATAGACTACCTGTACCGGGTGTACGGCGGCAAGAAGATGCGGCAGTTCATCGTGCGGATGAAGGAGACCAAGGACCAGTTCCGCGCCTTGAGGGACGTGTACGGCCTCTCGCCCGGGGAGCTGGACGAGAAGTGGCAGGCCTGGGCGCTGAAGGAATACAAGCGGAGGAAATGAGGTCCTTCCGCAGGTCTGGAAAAAAGGAAGGACGACAACCGAAGGGGCGACCATGAGGACGAGAATCGCGACCCTGTTGCTGGCGGCGGCTCTGCTGGCCTTCTCCGTTTCGCTTCCGGCGGAGACGAAGGACTACTGCGAGAAGTGCCACAACACGGGCAAGATAAAGTGCAAGAAGTATCCCGTGTCCTTTCCGTATTACTGCTCCACCTCGCTGGACGAGAAGCGATGCTACGATCTCGGCTGGAGGCCCTGCGACAAGTGCAAGGGCACGCCGTGGAACGCCGAGGCGGTGAAGGAATACAACGGGTGGATAAGGGAGCTCAGCGCGTGGGACGCCGCCAAGAGGCGGGCGGTGGACATGAAGCTGTTCGGCAAGGACTGGAAGAAGCATCGCGTCATCCACGTGGAGACGCCGAACTGGAACTTCGCCACGAACATGGTCGGGAGGCGGATACAGTACCTTTGCCTTCCCTACCCTCCCCCGGCGTGGCTCGCCCACGCGCTGAAGATAAAGCCCAAGCTCAAGGAGAAGCGGCTGCGCAAGAAGAAGTTCTCGGTGGACGCCGACCTCGCGGCCCGCATCTACGCCGAGAGGCTGGAGTACTTCTACGAGGTGTTCATAGACACGCTGGAGGCCGACCTGAAGGAAGGGCTCGGCGAGGACGAGGACGAGGAGCCCGGCTTCTGGGAGGACGAGGAGAACGAGGACGAGGGGGACGAAGAGGAAGAGGAGGACGAGTTCGGCATAAACAAGACAGCGGTGGGCGGCGAGAAGTGGGGCTACTACATCTGGCGGCAGGAGGCGGAACAGAAGCGGGCGTCGCACGAGTTCTGCGGCTCGACGAGCGGGGAGGGGGTGACGCTCTACGCGCCGCACAGCCTCCACACGCTGTGGGACAAGGGCAGCGGCGACGACATGCTGCTCCACAGGGTGGTCCACACCGCCTCGCAGGTGGTGCTGTCGGACTACCTGAAGTACGAGCGGGACGCCGTGCCCTGCTGGTTCGACGAGGCGCTCGGGCACTGGTTCGAGTACGAGCTGCTGGGTTCGGCCAAGGTATGCACGAGGCGCGAGCTCCAGTTCGAGATAACGATTCCGGCCACAGGCCTGCGGGGGCGGGTGTACAAGATGGTGAAATCCGGCGACTACGAGCCCCTCAGCTCGTTCTGCGGCTTGGATTTCGACAAACTCACGCCGAAACAGCGGGTTCAGGCCTTCTCCATCGTGGACTACATGCTGAAGGACCCGAAGAAGTGCAGGGAATGGCTCCGGCACGTGAAGGAGCACAAGGACCAGGGACGGGCCTTCCGCGACGTGTACGACATAACCATGTCCGAGTTCGAGGACAAGTGGGTCGAGTGGGTGCTGGAGACCTACAACCCCACCATGCACTGAGGATCGCGCTTCGAAGGGAAAGGGGCAGCCGCGCCGGAAGCAACGCCGGAAGCGCGGCGGCGGAATAAGGCGCGGGGAGGCGCCGTCCGGAGCGGACGTTCGGGCGGCAAGTTCTTCTTTCCGGAGCGAGAAATGCCGGTACTATATTATAGAGGAAGCGGTTTCGGGCGAGGAGGCCCGGAGCCGCCGGAACGCACCGGCCGACCACGGCGTCCGGCTCGGTGGGGAGGCTTTGAGCCACCTTACGACGAGGTGATGCAAATGAATAGCAAGAGAATCGTCTTTTTCGCGGCCATGCTGCTCTGCCTGGCGGCGCTGTTCGCCGTAACGGTGCGGGCGGAGGAACCCGCAGCGCCGGAGCAGACGGAGTACAGCAAGGAGTTCCTGGAGCGCGTGAAGAAGCGCATCACCAAGGTGAGACTGGCGATAAAGCGCTACCAGCAGAATTTGAAGAAGAAGAGGGGCAAGGCGTCCGGCGACGCCCTGGCGCAGACGGTGAAGGACTACCTGCGCCCGGCCGACCACCCGGACATCGTGACGGAGCTTCTCAACATACTGAACAGGATAAACGACGGCCTCGTCCAGGAAGCCTGCATGGAGGCGCTGAAGACGGTGAAGGAAGGGCCGTGCGAGGACATGCTCATAGCGAAGGGCGTGCGCAGGGGGAAGCCGCAGACGCGGGCGTTCGTGATAGAGGCGCTGGCGAAGGGCGACAAGGTTCAGCACTTCACGCTCTTCGCCGAGATACTGAAGAACACGAAGGAGAACGAGCTGGCGCGGGCGGCGTGCGCGCGGGCGCTGGGCATACTGCAGGACGCGCGGGCGGTGAACGTGCTCATCTCGTGCGACAAGGACAAGTCCGAGATGGTGAAGCTCGCCGTCATCGAGGCGCTCTCCAACTTCGACAACGAATCGGCGCAGCAGTGCATAGCCTCCATGATAGACGACGACTCGAGCTGGCGCGTGCGCGCGGCGGCGATCCAGGTCTCGGTGGAGAAGAAGAATCCCTACGCGGTGGGCTACCTCATCGTCAGGCTGCGCAAGGAGAAGGGCCGCCTGTTCGACGACGTGCTCAAGGCGCTGAAGGCCATCACCGGCATATGGAAGGGCGAAAGCATCTCCATGTGGGAGGAGTGGTTCAAGCGCTCCGAGTACGCCAAGAAGGGCAAGATAGTGCTGAAGCCGCGCAAGGACGTGCCCGGCAACTACACCAAGATAACCTACCACGGGATACGGACGCACTCCAAGAACGTGGTGTTCATCATCGACACCTCGGCTTCCATGAAGGAGCGCTGCGACCCCAAGGCGCTGAAGGGAAGCTACGTGAAGCCGGACGAGAAGTTCGTGGGCAACACCCGCATGGAGCTGGTGAAGTGGGAGCTCACGCGCTGCATCCTTCGGCTGGACTCGAACACCTCGTTCAACATAATCGCCTTCTCCACCGACGTGCGGAAGTGGAAGAAGAGGTCGGTGTTCGCCACGCCGTCGAACAAGAAGGCGGCCATCAACTGGGTGAAGGGGCTCTCGCCGGACGGGAGGACGAACACGTGGGGGGCGTTGCTGGCGGCGTTCGGCTGCCGCTCGTTCGCCGACGGCAGGTTCAAGGCGAACCCGCTCGGCGACACAATATTCCTGCTCACTGACGGCGACCCCAACGAGGGCGAGCTGGACGATCCGGACGAGATCCTGGCGGGCGTCAAGGAGTTGAACCGCTACCACAAGATAGTGATACACTGCATAGCGGTGGGGCGGTTCAACAAGGCGTTCATGCAGCAGCTCGCCCAGGAGAACGGCGGGGAGTTCGTGGACCTCGGCGACTGAGGCTCCCGCCGCTCCGACCGCGTTTCCGGCGGCGGCCGTAAGGCCGCCGCCTTCGTTTTCCGTTGACGGAGGGGCGAAAGGGCGTTACCCTTCCCTCTCCGACCGAGAAAGGAAAAAGGGATGAGCGAAGGAACATTCGAGCGGAAGGCCCGGAAGATACGCCTCATCGTGACGGACGTGGACGGCACGCTCACGGACGGGGGGATATACCTGGGAGGGGAAGGGTTCGAGCTGAAGAAGTTCTCCGTGCGGGACGGGCTCGGCGCGCATCTGTGGAGGGAGGCGGGATTCTTCCTGTGCTTCCTCACCGGCAGGCCGGAGAGCGGACCGGTGGCGCGGCGGGCGGAGGAGATGGGGGTGTTGCGGGTGAAGTACGGGGCCAGGGAAAAGGGGGAAGGGCTACGCGAGCTTTGCGCCTCGCTGGGGACGCCGCTCGACGAGACGGCCTACCTGGGGGACGACGTGATGGACCTTCCCGCCGCGGGACTGGCCGGGCTCGCGGTCGCTCCGTCGGACGCGGCGCCGGAGTTCCGGGAGGCGGCGGACCTGGTGCTCTCCGCGCGCGGGGGAGAAGGGGCGCTGCGGGAGCTGGTGGAGCGCCTGCTGAGGGCCAAGGGGCTCTGGGAGGAGCTGCTGGAGCGGCGGTTCGGCGGGGGCGGGCGGTAGCCCGGCCCGCTTCAATCGGCGCCTGCCGCGCCCTTCGCCTCGTTCCGTTTTTCCTTCGGGCGAAGGTCGGGCTCCTTGTCGCCGAAGGGCCTCATCCCCATTTTCACCAGGTCGCCTATGACGCGGCCTTCCTCGTCGATGAGCTGGAAGGAGTATATCCAGCGCACGGCCTCCGCCGCTTTCTCCGACGAGACGAGGAACTCGTCGATCCACACGCTGACGTCGTATTCGGCGTATCCCCTGTGCTTCAATGACTGCTTCTGCCCCATCAGAATCGCGCACGTGCACTCGTAGACCTTCGCCTTTCTCACAGCGCCGTCGGGAAGGGTTATCTGAGATTCGGCGACGGTGGGCTCGCTGGTGAGGTCTCCGGGAAATTCCTTGTGGAGCGATAGGTCTGTGACGGGGAGGCATTCGTCGGCCACCAACCTGAGTTTCGCCACCCTCGCGGGGACCTTTATGCCGGTGACGGCTATGAAGAACGGCCGGATGGGGGAAGCCGAATGCTCGCTCCTTACGAATATGCCGCCCTTGAGGGGGAATCCCTCCGGCAGCTCGAGCACGAAACGCACCTGTCTGGTGGCCCAGAAGGAATACGAGGAATCCACCATCACGGTGTAGAGGTCGGGGCGGCTCACGACGGGAGGCTCGGCGGTGAGTCTCTTCTTGGGGTCTTCCCTGAAGGGCGAGGGCTTCTTGTTCAAGGTCCTTCTTCTGAAGTTCACCCTCACGCTCATAATGGGGGCGGCGCACCGGACCATGAAGCGTTCCCTGAGGTCGAACCACCCTATCTCGTGGCGGAAGGTCTTGGTGGCGCGGTTTCCCTGCGCGTCAAGCAGGGCGAAGGAGGTGACTTCCGGCTTTCCGCCTTCGTCCGGGCATTTGACGAAGAGCCAGAAGAACACCTTCTTGCCCGCGAGCTTGCTGAGGTAGATGAAGCGGGAGAAATTGTCCCCGTACTCGAGCAGTTTGCCCGGCGAGTCCGGCCCGCTCCACTCGCGCGCCTCGTAGGCGGATATCAGGCCGGAGGAGACGCCCACGGCCATCCTGTCGGCGCCGGGGGGAGGGGAGAACCAGTAGCGGGAGGGGAAACGGATCATGCACATGCCGGGACGCAGCGAGGGGAGTTTCACCTCTCCCTCCGCGCCCGCGGGCAGCCCCCGGAACATCAAGACCGAGAGCGCGAGCACCGACAACAACGCGACCGCCGTTCTTCTAATCCCGTTCACTTCCGCCCTCCTTTCCGGAAAACTGGAGCCCGTGAAAACTCGCCCTTTCTCTTCGGCTGCTCTTCCGATTTATATAACGGAAACGGGCGAAAAAAAGGAAAAAACGGCTCCCGATTTTTCATCGAGAGGGGGGAGTTCCAATCGGGGAAGAGGGCGGAGCGTCAGCGGCCGGCCAGCTTCGCTTCGAGCTTTTCCCGCGCTTCCTTCGCCTTGTCGGCGACGGGGTATCCCTCGAAGAGCTCTTCGAATTCCTTCAGCTTCTCGATGCACTTCTGCGGACGGGGCTTGTAGATGGCGAGGATGCCCTTGAGCTTCTTCTCGCCCTTCTTGTCTATCATGCCCTTTATCTCGGCGAGGGTCTTCCAGAAGACGTCCTCGGGCGGGTGGCTCTCTATCTCGCGCACCTTGGCTATCGCCTTCTTGATCTTCCTCTTCACGAGCTTCTTCGCCTCGTCGAGGGCGGAGGCGTAGTCGTAGCCGCTGTCCATCGCGGCGTACCAGCGGAACAGGAGGGGAAACTCGTTCTGGAACGGGAAGTTGTGGCCCTGGCCGGGGACGATGCGTATGCGGGTGTAGCGGGCTCCCCATTTGAGGAGGAGGTTGTAGCTGTCGCGGGCGCCTTGGGCGTTGGGGTCGTTCTCGCCGCACACGAAGTAAACGGGCTTCTGGATGTGCTTCTTCACGCTGGCCATGTTCGTCTGGGCGAGGAAGGCCGCGCAGATGCATATGGTGCGGAACAGCTCCGGTTTCTCGAAGCCGAGCCAGCCGGAGAAGAAGCCGCCCGCGGAATAGCCGAACAGGTGTATGCGCTTCTTGTCCACCTTGTAGTTTTTGAGCACCTCGTTCAGCGCGTCCATGGGGGTGGACTCGCCGCTCTGCCAGCTTCGGCCGATGCTCTTGGGGGCCACGCCTATGCAGTTGCGTTCCTCGAGGTAGTTGTGGTTGCCCGTCTCTCCGTACACGAACGCGCTTATCATGCCCTTGGCCGTCCCGCCCGCGCCGTGGAGGATGAGATAGACGCCCGTCTTCCCGTCGGGTTCGTAACATTTCGGCACGTAGATGAGGTAGTAAGAGCCGTTGGGAAGGTCCACCTTCTCTATTTTCCCGGGAGTCACGTCACCGCGGGCGGGGGAGAAAGAGGAGACGGCGAACAGCGCCAGCAACGACAGCACGACGGCGAGAATCGCTTTTCTCTTCATGGAACACCTCCTTCAATACTACCGCGGCCGGCCGCCGGATTACAGCGCGGTCGCGGGGCGTTTTCAGTAGCGGCGCAGGAAATGCTCGTTGCCTTTCCTGTAGGTCACGCCGTTCTTTTCGAAGTGGTCGAGGGCGGCTATGGCGACCTTGCGGGAGGAACCGAGGACCTTCTTGAAGTCGCCGGAGCGTATGGAGCCGTGTTCCTCCAGGTAGGCCCGGAGCTTCGACTCCGCTTCCTCGACGGCCGCCGCGGACAGGTAAACGCCGTCCGGGAGGGAGACTACCTCGCCGCTCTCTACCAGGAGCGAGTACACCCGGCGGAGCCTTTCGGGGTCCACCTTCCAGTCGGCCGCGGCGGCGTTGGGGCTGTGGGCGTCCCAGGGCGAGGAGCGGAACCAGGCGAGGAGCCTGTCGGCGAGCCTGCGGCTCTCGTCGTCGAGGGGCGGCCGGTAGTCCGCGAGTTTCCAGGCGCCCTTCGATTGCTCCAGCAGGCCCCTGCCTGCGAGGGCCTGCAGGGCCGCCTCGAAGAGCTGCTCGTCGCCTTTCACCGTTGCGCGGATGGCGGCCTTCCCGTGGTAGAGGCGTAAGGGATTCGCACGGTGGAGTTCTTCCATCCGGCCCAGTATGGCCTTTTCCATGTCCTCGATGGCGGCGGCGGTGGTGAAGGCGCCATCTGGGAGGCGCACCGCCTCGCCGGCGGAGACGAGCTTCTCCACTATGGGGGCGAGTTCTTCTTCCTTCAGGCCGGTCTCGGAGCATATCTCACGCAGGTGGACCGTCCTGCGCCCTCCCTCGGCGATGACGCAGGCGGCGAGTTTCGCGGGGTCGTCGAGGGCGGCGAGGCGTCTCTCGAAATGGAGGAGCGTCTCGGGCGCCTTGCGCCTCAAGCGGACGCCGGTGGCCGAGAGCACCACGCCTCCGCCGAGGGTGAGGGGCGGGGTGGGGCGTCGGAGGATGAAGCGCATCCCCGGCCAGGTGACGACCGGCTTCAGCAGGCGCATCTGCGCGAAGACCGTCTCCCCCGGCGCGACCGCTTTGCGCCCGCCGATGAGGGCGACGTGTCCGGGCGCCTCCGCGCTCCCGGCGTGGAAGTTCACCAGGGCGTAATCCTTCAGGGGACGGTTGTCGCCGACGGGAGCGAAACGCAGGAGGACCTCCACCTCGGTCTTCGGAACGAGGTAGCCGGGTTCGGCGAGCACCATTCCGCGCTCGACCTCGTCCTTTCGGACGTCGGAGACGTTCACGGCGACGCAGGGGCCGGGGAAGACCTCGTCCACGTCCTGCTTGTAGGACTGCAGGCCGCGCACCTTGCCGCGGAGGCCGCCGGGGACGAGTTCCACCTCGTCGCCGATCCTGAGGGTGCCGGAGACCGCCACGCCCGTCACCACCGTTCCCAGGCCCTTGCTGGTGAAGGCGCGGTGGACGGGGAGGCGGAAGAAGCCGGTGGGGGCGCGGTCCTCTATCCTGTCGCACAGGGCGGTGAGTTCGCGCTTGAGCTCGTCGAAGCCCTCGAGCGTGAGGGAGGAGACGGGCACTATGGGCTTGCCCTCGAGGAAGGTGCCCTTCACCGCTTCCCTCACGTCGAGCTTCACTATCTCCACGGTCTCCTCGTCCACGAGGTCGGTCTTGGTTACGACCACGAAGCCGTCCTGGACGCCGAGAAAGTCGAGGATGGCGAGGTGCTCCACCGTCTGCGGCATGACGGAATCGTCGGCCGCCACGATGAGCAGAGCGCCGTGGACGGAGGCTGCGCCCGCCACCATGTTCTTCACGAACTTCTCGTGGCCGGGCACGTCTATGAACCCCACCTTGCGGCCGTCGGGGAGGACGAGGCTCGCGAAGCCTATGTCTATCGTCATGCCGCGGCGCTTTTCCTCGGCGAGCCTGTCCGGGTCTATGCCGGTGAGGCGGCGCACGAGCTTCGACTTGCCGTGGTCTATGTGCCCGGCCGTCCCGAGGATGAACCTCAACAGTTTCGTTTCCGAGTTCATCTCCGTCCCTCCGTGTCGTTGCGGGAAGCGCGCTGGGGAATAGAATAGTTTACATGTTCGACGAGCAGGACACGAAAATGATGGCCCGCGCCCTGGATCTCGCGCGGCGTCCCGTGGAGCCGCCCTATCCCAACCCGCGGGTGGGGGCGGTGATAGCGCGGGACGGAGAGGTGTTGAGCGAGGGGTGGCACGCCGCATACGACGCGCCGCATGCGGAGTACATGGCCCTCGAGAAGTTGGGCTTCCGCGCTCCCGGGGCGACGATATACGTAACCCTCGAACCGTGCTGTCCCTTTCCCGGCAAGCGCAACCCGGCGTGCTCGGAGCTCATCGTGGCGGCCGGGATAGCCCGCGCGGTGATCGCCCTGCCCCACCCGTTCGACGGGGAGAACCGCGGCCGCGCCATAATGGAGGAAGGCGGGGTGAAAGTGGAGACCGGCCTTCTCGCCGAGGAAGCGGAATGGCTCGTGGCCGGGCTCTTCCACTACCGGCGGACGGGCAGGCCGATGGTGGCGGCCAAGTGGGCGATGACGGCCGACGGGCTCATCGCCCCGCCCGACAGGAAGAGGGGGAAGATTTCTTCTTCCGAGGGCTTCCGCTTCGCCCACTTGATGCGGCACCGCGCGGACGCCGTGCTGGTGGGGGTGGGCACGGTGCTCGCCGACGATCCCATGCTCGACTGCCGGGAGGCGGGTTTCAGCCACCCGGTGCGTGTGGTGGCGGATCCCAGGCTGGAGACGCCGCCCGGCTCGAAGGTGGCGGCGACGGCCCGCGAGCGGCGGACGGTGGTCCTCTGCGCCGAGGACGCGCCGCAGGAGAGGGAAAGGGCGCTGGAGAAACTGGGCGTGGAGGTGGCGAGGCTCCGCGCGAGGGGGGGAGAGCTCGCGCCTTCGGACATGCTGGCGGCGCTCGCCGAGCGCAACTGCCTGCTGGTGCTGGTGGAGGGAGGGGCGTCGGTGCACGGGCGCTTCTTCGATGCGGGGCTCGTGGACGAGTACATGATAGTGGTCGCGCCGAAGCTGCTCGGCGGGAGGGATTCGCTCCACCCGATAGGGGGGAAAGGGAGGGGCGATCTGGCCCAGTGCGTGCCGCTCGCGGACTTCCGGGTGGAGAGGCTGGGGGAGGACCTGTTGCTTCGGGGCAGGCCGGTCTTCGACGGGCGGCGGGCTACCAGGCGGCCTTGAGTATCTTTATGAGCTCGGTGGCCGTGAGCCAGG
>QNBY01000021.1 GCA_003644275.1 Planctomycetota bacterium | reverse complement strand
GCACGGCGGTCGAAAAGTGCCTGGAGGCTTGGGTGGGCTTCCTCGCCGGTTACGGCTCCGACGCCGCCAAGGCTTCCTTCATGAAGGAAGCCGCCCTCTGCTGGAAGGGCTATTGGGAGGGCTTCGCCGCTTCCGTGCGCTCCCGCCTGTCGGACGGCAAGGCCGATGAGGTGTATCTCGACTTGCTTCGCCACTGCCGCTTCATCCCCATGCTGCCCTCCGCCTCGCGCCGCAGGCTTGCTGGTCTGCTCGCCGAGGCCAAGACGGCGCTGAAGCCGGGCACGAGGGGCTTCGCGGTGGCCTCCACCCTCGATTACCTCGCCGCCCGCCTCACCCCCAAGGGCTACTTCTCCAACGCGCCGGGCGACCCGCCCTCCAAGAAGGCCGACGTGCTCACCGCCCTCTCGCTCGCCGCTTTCGCCAGGCTCGGGAGCACCGCCTCCGCGGGCCCCTATTCCGCCCAGGTGGCGGGCGCGCTGAAATGGGCGCGCAAGATTCAGAACGAGAAGGGCGCTTTCTGCGGCCAGGACCGCTCCACCCTCCAGGTGCTCTACACCTGGGCGCTCGCGGAGTACCTCCTCGCCACCGGCGACGTCTCGGTGAGGCCGATGCTCTCCGCCGCCTTCGCCGATCTGGAGGAACGCCAGCGGCCCGACGGCACCTTCGGCGTCCCCCTCATCGGCTACGACCCCCTTCTCGAGATGGCCTTCGCCGCCATCGCCGTGGAGCGCGCGAAGCAGGCTTCCCTGCACGTGCCCGAGAAGCTCGCCGCGGGCATAAAGTCCTTCGCCCTCGCCCACATGGACGGCAGGAACAAGGTGTTACTCGATTCCCGGGGCAAGACGCCCAGGCCCGGCACGCCGGAAGACATCCTCTTGCACGGCGCGGTCATCTCCGCCTACAATGTTATTTCGGCCCAGTCCCTCACCACCGAGACGCTCGACTACATACTCCGCATACGCGACTACAAGCCCTCCCCCTCGGTGCTCTCCCCCGACGGCTGGTTCCTCTGCGCCAACGTGCTCTCCGCCTTCGCCCCCGACCAGTGGACGGCCTTCCGCTCCTCGCTCTGGAGCGCCCTCGCCTCCGGCACGCGCGTGGAGGACGGCTCGTGGTCCTTCCCCTTCCCCGGCCGCAACCGCATGTTCCGCTCGCTCGGCCTTCCCGGCCTGGCGGCTTTCAACGCCCTCACCGTCTCGCTCCTGCTGGGCATGGACTGACTCCCCCGTTTCGGTGAGGCGTCCTCGTGAAAATGGGGGGACGGGCTTCGGCCCGTCCCTTTGCTTTTGAGGACAAGCCCCTTATCATTCCGGTTTTGGTTTTTCGACAGGGAGGATCTTTGACTCTGAAGATAACGGTCCTCGCGCTCTACGCCCTCCTGGTGGTCGTCGTCGGCGTCGTCGGCTCCAGGAAGACGCGCACATTCGACGATTTCATGCTGGGCGGCGGGGCCGTCGGTCCCTGGATGTCCGCCTTCTCCTACGGCACCGCCTATTTCTCCGCAGTGCTCTTCATCGGCTTCGCGGGCAAGCTCGGCTGGTCCTTCGGTTTCTCCAGCCTCTGGCTCGCTCTCGGCAACGCCCTCATCGGCACCCTGCTCGTATGGTGGCTCATAGGCGACAGGATCCGCATCTACGCCGAGAAGCACCGAATACACACCATGCCGGAGTTCCTGGAGAAGCGCTACGACAGCCCCTTCCTGAAGTTCTTCTCCTCCCTCGCCACCTTCCTGTTCTTCATCCCCTATTCCGCCGCGGTCTTCATGGGCCTGAGCTACCTCTTCACCTCCACCTTCGACATACGCTTCGAGTACATCCTCCTCTTCATGGGCGTGTTCACCGCCGTATATCTCGCGCTGGGCGGCTACAAGTCCATGGCCTTCATAGACGTGATCTTCGGCATGATAATGACGGTGGGCGTCGTGGCGCTGGTGTTCACCTGCGTGGAGAAGGCGGGCGGGCTCGCCGCCGTGGTGGACCGCATGAAGGCGATCGACCCACGTCTCGTCGCCCCCGTCGGGCCGCCGGGAATAATTCCGCTCGTATCGCTCGTGATACTCATCAGCGTGCCGCCGCTCGCCATGCCGCAGCTCGTCCAGAAGTTCTACGCCATACGCGACCGCCGCTCCATCCGCATAGGCATGTTCGCCTCCACCTTCTTCGCGCTCGTGGTGGCGGGCATCGCCTACTTCACCGGCTCGCTCACCCGCCTCTTCGTGACGCCCCGGACCAACCCCGAGGTCTTCTCCGCGAACGCCGCGGGCAAGCTTCTCCCCAACTACGACATGCTCATGCCCGAGCTGCTATCGAACGTCGTCTCCGAGGGCCTGTCCGTCCTCATTCTGCTGCTCATCCTCGCCGCCTCCATGTCCACCCTGGCCGCCCTCGTCCTCATCTCCAGCTCCGCCGTCAGCAAGGACATATACGCGGGCTTCATAGCGAAGAACCCCGACGACCGGAAACTCACCTTCCTCATGCGCGCGTCCAGCGTGTCGTTCATCCTCCTCGCGATGGCGCTCGCCTATTTCAAACCCGCCTTCATCGTCACCATCCTCGTCATATCCTGGGGCGCCATAGCCTCCGTCTTCCTCGGCCCCTTCCTCTGGGGCCTGTTCGCCGGGAACAGGTTCGCCAACCGCGCGGGGGCGGTGGCCGGCTCGGTGGGCGGCCTGGCGGTCTGCCTCGTCCTGTTCGCCCTCATGGGCCGCGCCCAGGTGCCCCTCGCGGGTTGTCTGGGGATGCTCGCCTCCGTGGTGCTCGTGCCTATCTTCTCCCTCCTCTCGGGCGGCGGAAACCGCGCTGCGACCGCATCCGCAACCCAAAACAATTGAACTCATGCACAATACCGCGTCAAAAGGGTGTCGCGGCATCAAAAACCGCAGCCCGCTTATATGTTTTTATTGAACTAAACCCCGTTTGATTCTACACACAAGCGGCATTCCGCTGTATTGCCGAAAAACCCTTGACAAACCCCGCAAGCCTCCCTATAATAGACGCTCCTCCTGTATCGCCCGGTACCCACATGAAGAAACGGAGATCGCCATGCAGATGCCGAAATACGTCACGCGACTGGACCAGGTCCCGCAACTGTCGCCCGAGGAAAGGGAGGCGCTCCGCAAGGTGGAGAGCGTTTACGCCTTCCGCTCCAACGAATACTACCTCTCCCTCATCGACTGGAACGACCCGAACGACCCCATACGCCGCCTCATAATCCCGTCTCTCGACGAGCTGGAAGACTGGGGCGAGCTCGACCCCTCCGGCGAGAAACACTACATCGTCGCCCCGGGCGTGGAGCACAAGTACGAGCGCACCGCCGTCTTCCTCGCGAGCAGGGTGTGCGGCGGGATATGCCGCGTCTGTTTCCGAAAGAGGCTCTTCAAGCGCCGCGTCGAGGAAGAGGTCATAGACTGGGACGCCGCCTTCGAATACGTGAGGAACCACCCCGAGATAACCAACGTCCTCCTCACCGGCGGCGACCCCCTCATGCTCGCCACCGACAAGATAAGGCGCATCCTCGAGGAACTCCGCGCCATCGAGCACGTCAGGATCATCCGCTTCGGCTCCAAACTCCCCGCCTTCAACCCCTTCCGCATCACCGAGGACCCGGAGCTCGTCGCCCTCTTCAAAGAGTTCTCCCTGCCCGACAAGCGCATCTACCTCATGTCCCACTTCAACCACGTGCGCGAGCTCACCCCCCAGGCCGTGAAGGCCGTGGAGCTCCTCGTCTCCGCGGGCGTCATAATCTGCAACCAGACACCCATGATCCGCGGCGTCACCGACGACCCCGAGACCCTCGCCCGCCTCTTCCAGGAGCTCTCCTTCACCGGCGCCACTCCCTACTACGTCTTCCAGAACCGCCCCGCCGCGGGCAACCGCACCTACGTCGTCCCCGTCGAACGGGGCTACACCGTCTTCGAGCAGGCCAAGACCCGCGTCTCCGGCGCGGCCAAGAGGGCCCGCTACTGCATGTCCCACTACACCGGAAAGATAGCCGTCGTCGGCCTCACGAAGGAACACATAATCATGAAGTACCACCAGGCCCGCGACCCCGAGAACCTCGGCCGCGTCATGGTCTTCCGGCGCAACCCCGACGCCCTCTGGTTCGACGACTACACCGACATGGTGGAGTCGGCGAAGCTCTCCGAAATCTGATCCCCTCATCCCCGAAACGCGAAGAAAGAGGGGAGCGCCCGCGCGCTCCCCTCTTCGTGTGTTCCTTATCTTCCCGCCCGTTTGCGACGCGGCCCTCAGGAAAGGGCCTCCAGCTCCTTTTCCATCTTGCGTTCCGTCTCGCGCAGCGCCGCGAGCTTCTCCCGTTCGCGCTCCACCACGCGGGCCGGCGCCTTGGAGAGGAAGTCGGCGTTTCCGAGCTTCCGCTCCGCCGCCGCTATCAGCTTCCGCTGCTTTTCGAGCTGGGCCAGAAGCCGCGCCCGTTCCTTCTCCACGTCCACGAGCTCGCCCATGGGCACGAACAGCGCTATGGGCTCTACTATCTCCGCCGCGCTGCGGGCGGGCGGCTCCACGCCGACCTCCACCCTCATCTCCTTCAGGTTCGCGAGCCTCACCACGAGGTCGGCCTCGCGCTCCAGCACCTCCCGCGCCTCCCGCGAGCCCGCATCGAACAGCGCGGAAAGCGGCGTCTTCTGGAGTATCTTCCGCGCCCCGCGCAGGTTGCGCACCGCGGTCACCGCCTTCTTCACGAGCTCCATGTCCTTCGCGTCGGCGGGATAGCGCGGGTGGTCCTCCGCCGCGGGCCAGGGGGCGATCATTATGCTCTCCGCCGCCCTGCCCTTCCCGTCGAGCGAGCGGGTGGGATAGAGCTCGTTCAGCCGTTGCCAAAGCTCCTCGGTGAGGAACGGCATGTAGGGATGGAGCAGCCTCAGGGCCGAATCGAGCACGAACAGGAAGACGCGCGCCGCCGTCTCCTTGCGCTCCCCGCCCCTCTCGCCGTGCAGGTCGGCCTTTATCGCTTCGAGGTACCAGTCGCACAGGTCGTTCCAGAAGAACGAGTACAGCGCCGCCACGGCGGGATTGAGCCTGAATTCCTCCTGCTCCGCCGTCACCTTCTCCACCGTCTCGGCGAGCCTCGTCAGTATCCAGCGGTCGCAGACGGCGAGCGATTCCTCCCGCACCGGCCGGGAGGTGTCCAGCCCCTCCGGCATCCGCATCAGCGCGAAGCGGGCCGCGTTCCATATCTTGTTCGTGAAGTTGCGCCCCATCTCGAACTTCTTGGGCGAAAGCTTCACGTCCTGCCCCTCCGTGGTGAGCATCACCAGCGAGAAGCGCAGCGCGTCCGCCCCGTACAGCGCTATCATCTCCAGCGGATCTATCCCGTTCCCCAGGGACTTCGACATGCGCCGCCCTATCTCGTCCAGTATCGTGCCGTGTATCACCACGTCCGAGAAGGGCTCGCGGCCCATGAACTTCAGCCCCATCATCACCATCCGGGCCACCCAGAAGTAGATTATGCCCCGGTCGGTCACCAGCGTGTCGGTGGGATAGTAGTACTCCAGGTCCTCCGTCCGTTCCGGCCAGCCCAGCGTGGAGAAGGGCCAGAGCGCCGACGAGAACCACGTGTCCAGCACGTCGGGGTCCCGCCGCAGGTTCGAGCCGCCGCACTTCTCGCAGTGCTTGGGCTCGCTCTCCTCCACGTTCACGTGCCCGCAGTCGCCGCAGTACCACACCGGGATGGGGTGCCCCCACCATATCTGGCGGGAGATGCACCAGTCGCGCACGTTCTCCAGCCAGTCCAGGTACACCTTCACCCAGCGGTCCGGGCGGAAGCGCACCCTCCCCTCCTTCGCGGCGCGTATGGCGGGCTCGGCGAGCTCCTTCATCCTCACGAACCACTGGTCGGACAGGCGCGGCTCCACGGCGGTGTTGCAGCGGTAGCACACCGACAGGCTCAGCTCGTAGTCCTCCTCGCGTTCGAGCAGGCCCAGCTCCTTCATCCGCTCCACCAGCGCCTTCCGGCACTCGTAGCGGTCCATCCCCTCGAACGGGCCGCCGTTCGCGTTCACCGTGGCGTCCGCGTCCAGAACGTTCACCATGAGCAAATCGTGCCGCTTGCCCACCACGTAGTCGTTGTGGTCGTGGGCGGGCGTTATCTTCACGCAGCCCGTGCCGAAGGACGGATCCACCGACTCGTCCGCGATTATCGGTATCTCGCGCTCAACGAACGGCAGCCTCACCTTGCGCCCCACGAGGCGTCGGTAGCGCTCGTCGGACGGGTTCACCGCCACCCCCGTGTCGCCGAGCATCGTCTCCGGCCTCGTGGTCGCCACCACCACCCAGCCGTCGCCGTCGGCGAGCGGGTAGCGCAGGTACCACAGCTTGCCCGGCCGGTCCTTGTGCTCGACCTCGTCGTCCGAGAGCGCCGTGTGGCACCGCGGGCACCAGTTTATCAGGTAGTTGCCCCGGTAGATGAGCCCCTCGCGGTAGAGGGCGACGAACACGGTGTTCACCGCCCGGCTCAGCCCCTCGTCGAGGGTGAAGCGCTCCCTCTCCCAGTCGCAGCTCGAGCCCAGTTTCTTGAGCTGCTCGATTATCCTGTTGCCGAAGCGCTCCTTCCACTTCCAGACCCGCTCGACGAACGCCTCGCGGCCCACGTCGTAGCGCGTCTTGCCTTCCTTGGCGAGCTCCTTCTCCACCACGTTCTGGGTGGCTATGCCCGCGTGGTCGGTGCCGGGGAGCCACAGCGCCTCGTAGCCGGCCATCCGCTTCCAGCGTATCAGTATGTCCTGTATGGTGTTGTTGAGCGCGTGGCCCATGTGGAGCGCGCCCGTCACGTTGGGAGGCGGGATGACTATGCAGTACTTGGGCTTGTCCGGGTTGGGGCGCGAGCGGAAGTAGCCCTTGCGCACCCACTCGGCGTATATCCGGTCCTCCACCGCGGAAGGATCGTACTTGGGCGGTAGTTCCCTTGGGCGGGCCATGGCGTGGTTCCTAACTCGCCTTCGCCACGAGGACGAAACAGCGGTCCCTGCAGATGAGGCGGCTCTTCAGCCGGAAACGGCTCGCGCCCAACCGGCCGGTCTCTTTCTTTTCCTTCATGACGGGATTGCCTTTCGGTAAGCCTGGAGCCCCGATTGTATCCCGCTTTCCCCCCCCGTCAAAACGCAAACGCCGCCGTTAGGCCTGCTCCGCCCTCTGGCCCATGCGTCTGCTCAGACAGGCCGGACACATGCACTTGTGATACTCTTTCACCTTGTGCACCAGACCGTGAATCCCGCGTTCGTCCTGATCGAACCTGGAGGAAATTACGTCGAAATACTTGGCGTCCTTCGCGTTGTACCTGCGAAACACGGCATAAGCGACGTGGTCGGCGAGCTGAACGAGGCGGGAAACTCTCGAGTCCACGAACAGAGGCGTTTCTATCAGGTTCTTCGGCTTCCCCCATCTCGTGCCTTTGGTCCGAAACTCGTAGGATTGACGCTGAAAAGTCGCCTCGTAGGCGCTTTTATCCATGATGAGCAATCCTCTTTGCCGGTCCCCTTCCCTTCTCTTACGGCCGAGAAAGAGATCGAACCTGTTGCACATTTCTTCGAAGGCGACGGCCATCGGATCGACATCGGCATAATCCGCCTTGCGGACGGCGCAGGCAAAAGCGCGTGCGGATTCGAACGCTTCCACCAGCACCTTGAGGACGGCTATTATCACTCCCTGGGCTTCCTCTTTCTTGTCCATCCTCCTCCAGACGGACCGGCGGCGGGAAAATATCTCCGAAGCGTGAAACTCCACCTCCTCCGGGCGTTCAGGCGATATTGTGGCCGACAGCTCGTCCAATTTCTCCGTCATCCAGTGGACTTGTTGTTCGCTGACGCATACCCCGCCCAACACCAAGTACTCTTCCTCTTTGTTCCTGACCGATCCGGCATCATCCAAATACAATAGATACATGCCGCCCCCTAAACAAAAAAGGCAGCTGGCGGGCGAACGCCCTGCGGACCGCGTAATGCAGCCCTCCAACCGCACTTATATATTACCCGGAAAGAAAGATTTGTCAACTTTTTTCGCCGAATCTTCACCATTTTTCCGTCCTTTTCTCTCAACCGGAAGCGCCGCTGGAAACCGCGCGTAGGAAAAGGTATAATCCCGCCGGAGGTGCCCCTTGAGGAAATTCACTACCGATTACGCGAGGCTCGTCGCGATGCTCGCCGACGATTTGAAGAACGACCGGCCGGAGTACGCCCTCGAGACGGCCGAGGTGCTGTTGCGCTTCCATCCCGAAAAGCCGCTCCCGCCCCACCTCGTCTCCGCCGCGGCTTCCCTCGCCGCCGAGCGCAGGCAGTTCCTGCTCGCCTCGAAACTGTACGGCAAGCTCGCCGGTTCGCCCGACGAGCTGTCCGCCGACAGCGAGCCCGCCGCGCTGGACGCGGCCTTCAGGCTCGGCGTTATCCTCTCGCGCCGCCTGCTCCAGCCGCACGAGGCCAAACCGTGGTTCGAGGCCCTCTCCGCCCTCCCCTTTCCCCGAAAGGAAGCCGTCCGGGCGGAGCTGGACAAGCTGGAGCGCCTCTTCGCCTTCCGCGAGCCCGACGGGAACCCGCGCGGCGAACGGCAGATGGTGGCCCTCGCCGCTTTCGCCGACCTCACCCCCGCGCCCCTCTGCGACAGGGTGGCCGACGCCCTCGGCGTGCCCCTCGCCGACGTGACGACCCACTTCCAGCCTCATTCCGGCATCGTCTTCCGCGAGTTCCCCGACGCGGACGCCGCCTCCGCCGCCGTGGACGTGCTCCAGGACATGGGACTTCCCGCCTTCCACTTCGCGGCCTCGCTCATGGAGCGGTTCGTCCCGGAGGTGAAGGAAGCGCACTCCCTGAAGCCCGAGGACGACAAGCTGCTGCTCACCTCCATGCTCGGCCGCCCGCCCGTCGAGATCTGCTGGGAGGACGTGCACGTCTTCGCCGCGGCCAAGGTGCGGTTCGTGGAGGAAAAGAAAGTGCGCAAGCCGGGCGGCGGGAGGATACGTCCCACCGGCTGGGGCCACTACGCCGTCGTCCCCCCCTCCGTCGTCCACGAGAGGAAGGAAGTCTTCACCGAGTACATAGTCTTCATCACCCGCGAGCCCTTCGTGGCCTGGCTCTTCGACAACGGCAAGGGCAGCATAATGAGGCCCTATACCTACAGGTCGGGCGAGGACGCGCCGCCGAAGGGAAAGGAAGAATGGCTCGCGGAAAAGACCATAAGGAAGGCCGAAAACGCCTTCGTGAGCTACGGCGGCCACATGCTCGCCTACGACGGCTTCGCGGGCGACTGGCGGGCGCAGACCTTCCGCAGCGAGCTCGAGTTCGGCGACCTGTTGCGCTGGTTCCTGATAATGAAGGAGCTGAAACTGACATGAGCATCCTCGACCGCTTCAGGAACAAGAGGACGGGAGACGCCGGGGAGCGGACGGCCCGCGACTACCTCAAGCGCCTCGGCTGGCGCGTCCTGGAGACGAACTACCGCTCTCCGTCCGGCGAGGTGGACGTGATCGCCTGGGACGGCGAGGAGATAGTGTTCGTGGAGGTGAAGACGAGGACGAGCGGGACGGTGCCGCCGGAGGACGCCGTGGACGAGGCGAAGCTGAGGCGGATAGCGGCGGCGGGCGAGTCCTACGTGGAGACGAAGCGGCTCTACCGGCATCCCTGGCGCATAGACGTGGTGGCGGTGGAAGGCGGGCCGGACGGGCTGCGGGTGACGCGCCATTTGAAAGGTCTCTGAGAGGGAACGCCGGAAGCGGGTTCAACTCGCTTCACGTCGAAGACGCCCGCAATCCCGCCGATGTGCTGGGGCTCCGAGAGGGAACGGCGGAAGCGGAAGCGGGGCCGCGCGGCGCCAGCGTGGTCGAGGCGCGGTTTTTGGGGCGGGTTTTCCCGCCGGGGCGCGGCGGGCGGCGGGCAGGCGCGGAGCGGGACGGGTTCGCAGCCGCGCGCATCCCGCAGGCGGGAGGGGTCCGGCGCGCGGAAAGGGGAACGTCGCCGGGGACAGGTTGCGGTGCGGGGAGCGGAGGACGAATCGGCTCCCTTCCGCGGCGAATCGAACTTTCTTCCGTGCGGAGCGGGAGGCGCGTTCGAAGCGGCATTCCAAGGAGCGGGGAAGAGAGGCGTGAGAGAAAAACTCACCCCTCCCCCGTAGGGGGAGGGGTGAGGCGGGGGGAATCTGGTCAGATGAAGAGGGTGACGCGGGACTCGGAGGCGTCGGCGAGGGCGGTGGCCACGCCGGCCATCTTCACGCCGTCCATCAGCTCCTCTTCCTTCAGGCCCATGACGTTCATGGACATCTCGCAGGCGTAGAACTCCACTCCAAGGTCCTTGGCGGTGTCGATGAGGGAGGGCGGTCCATGAGGTTCTGTTTCCTCATCACGCCTTTCATCATGGAGGCGCCCATGCCCATCATGTTCATCTTGGAGAGCTCGAGCTTGCGGGGACCCTTGGGGAGCATCCAGCCGAACATGCGGGAGATGAAGTTCTTGCGGGGGGGCTTGCAGTTTTCCTTTCGGAGCGCGCCCATGCCTCAGAACGTGAAG
>QNBY01000020.1 GCA_003644275.1 Planctomycetota bacterium | reverse complement strand
CTTATCGCCGCCGAGCTTCACCTCGGTGAGCTTATCGGCCATGTCGTCCACGAGCTTGGGGGAGAGGTAGTAGGAGAAGAGCTTCTTCAGGCGCGCGCGGGAGCGGGACTCGACGATGTACTTCGCGGCGAACATGGCGATGCCGCACGTGACGCCGCCCGCGAGGGTGTAGAAGGAGTTCACCCAAACGTCGTCGAGCAGGAGGAACCAGGAGGCGGCGGCCCAGCCCGCCAGGACGAGGAGGAAGAAGACGAAGCTCAGCGCGTAGGGCAGCAGCGGCAGGACGAGGCAGAGGAAGAGGAGGACGGAGAAGGTGAGGAGGAAGTCGGCGTCCGGCGAGACCTTCCTGATGAAGCGGCGGGTGAAGAAGTTGGAGATGAAGTTGGCGTGCGCGCCCACCATGGGGTAGCGGGGGCTGAGCGGGATGGGGTTGTAGTCGTGCGTTCCCGTGGCGGTGAGGCCGACGAGCACTATCTTGCCCTGCACGGCGGGGCGGAGCCTGTCGGCCAGGTAGTCGCCCTCCGAGGTCTCGCCGTTACGCTCTTGCTCGAGCCAGGTGAGGTAGTTGTTGTATATCTCCAGGAAGGAGATGTGGGAGAAGGATTCGAGGAAGTCGCCGTTCACCCAGTTGAGGTTGACGCGGAAGGAATCGTCCATGGGGATGACGTAGGGCTCGCCGCCGGGGACGGGGACGGTGATGGAGTGGCCGGGGCGGACGCGGACGTCCTCGAGGCGGACGCCGAGGTAGTCGAGGACGAGCTGGAAGGACATGAGGGGATAGACGCGGGCGCGGCCCTCGAACCGGGGGATGCGGCCGGAATAGGCGTGAAGGGGGATCCAGTGGCGGACCACGCCGTCCTCGTCGGGGATTATCTGGATGTAGGTGGGGCGGGGGGAGGATTCGAGGTAGCAGAGCAGCGGGGGGATGGCGTCGTAGCTGAAGGGGAGGTCCGAGACGAGGGCGGGGCGCTCCATTCCTCCGAGGAAGAGGAGGTATTCGCGCAACATGCGCTCGGCGGGGGCGAAGGGGCGGGAGAAGATGTCGTCGTCCTCGAAGACGATGTTGTCGAAGCGGCGGGAGAGGCTGTTTCGGAACCAGGAGCGGCAGACGTCGGTGAGGCGGGCGGAGGGGTCGGAGCGGCGGGCCTTCTCCCAGGCGGCGACTATCTCGCGGAAGATCATGTTCTGGAATATGCCGCGGGCGGCGTTGCGGAGCTCGGCCTCGTTGAAGCGCAGCTCGCGCATGAGGCGTTCGTCCACGGCCCTGCGGTCCTCGGGGAAGGTGTTGTAGTAGCGGGCGAACTCGGCGGGGGAGGAGGCCACCTGGTAGGCGAGGAGGTCGCGGGCGCGGCGGTCTATCTCCATGGCCATGCGGGCGAGGACGAGGGGCGCCACGTCGCCGCTCGGGAGGAGGACTTGCTTGGAGAGCGCCTTGTCGCGGGCGCGGGCGAGGAGGCGGCGGACGACGCGGGCCCTCGCGGAATAGGAGGTCCGGGAGAACCAGAGGGAGGCGAACTCGTCTTTGTACCTGCCGAATAGGGCGACGAGGCGGGAGACGACGCCGCTCTTCTCGAGGCGTTCGAGCTCGGCGCGGTAGGCCCGCCAGGTGGGGACGCCGGGGTCGTTGGTGAAGGCGGTGGGGAAATAGACGTGGCCGTGCGCGGAGGCGGCGGAGCAGACGGAGAAGTCGGGGTCCTGGGAGCGGATGCGGTCTATGGCGGCGTGTATCTCGTTCTCGAGGCGGTCGGGCTTGCCGCCCTTCTCGAAGACCTCGTAGACGGAATAGTGCAGGTCGTCCCAGTCCGCCTGGGTGAGGCGGCGGGTGGCGCGTTCGGCGAAGAGGATATCGAAGCCTATCGCCTTCGCGCCGGCCTCGCGCAGGGCGTCGAGGACCACGGCGTACATGTCGCGGGGGACGGGGAAGGTCATCTCGGAGAGGGAGTAGTCGTCTATGTCCACGAAGACGACGCTGTCCCACTGCTCCACGCTTCCCGGCCGCAGCGAGGCGCGCAGCGACATGCGCATGTCGTAGGAGGCGTTCTCGAAGCGCTCGAAGAAGGGGATGCGCGCCATGGCGAGCCCCCCGAAGGAGAGGGCTCCGAGGAGGCCGATGACGAGGGCGATGAGGAGGCGGCGTAGGAAGACGCTCATGCGTGGGGCAATTGTAGTGTCCCGGCGGCGGGCTGTCAAACGGCGCGAGTTTCTTGACACGCTTTTTTTGCGCCTGTAGAATAACGGGAGCAAAGGCAAGGAGAGGGAACTATCATGAAGTCCGTTTTGAGAGCGTTCTTCGTGCTCGCCGTCGCGGGCGTCTTCCTTTTCGCGGGTTCGGCCGCCTTCGCAGCTCCCAATCCGGAGGGCACGAAGGACATAAAGCAGAAGCCGGAGAAAGTGGCTCCGCCCAAGGTGTCGAAGGATGAGAAGAAGTACGACTGGCTGGAGATAAAGGTGGGGCTCTACTGGCAGTACGACGACAACGTGGTGCTGCTGAACGAGGACGAGGATCTCGTTCCCGACTACGGCACGGACAAGCTGGTGACGACGGTCACGCTCCGGGCCACGCCCTTCAAGAAGGGGAACTGGAAGCTCGGGGCGCAGTACGACTTCTACAACGCGGCGCACTCGGACGTGGAGTACATGGAGATACAGACGCACTCGCTGCTTCTGTTCGGGTTCTGGAGCAAGCGGCCGAGCTACCTGTACTTCCCGCTCTCGGCCAACATGTATCTTCTGGACAACACCACCTACCTGAACACCGTGCGGTTCTCCCCCACGTTCTACTACGAGCAGAGCAACAAGTGGCTGGGCTCGGTGACGCTCTCCGCCGAGGTGCTGAACTACAAGCTGGCGAGCGACGACATGTACGACGCGGTGGATTACCTCGTGCGCTTCTCGGAGACGTACCTTCTCAAGCGGGACACCTGGTTCAAGGGGTACGTGAGTTACAACTACCTGAAGGCGGACGAGCAGTACGTGTCCTACGCGGGGCCGAAGGTGTTCCTGGGATTCCACACGAAACTTCTGTGGGAGGTGGAGGGCGAGCTGTCGGCGAGCTACCACTACCGCGACTACAGGCTGGAGAATCCCACCACGCACGTATCGCGGGTGGACAAGCGCACCATCTTCAACGCGGTGTTGCGGCGGCCTTTCGGGCACGGCATTTCCGCTTTTGCGAGGTACACTTACGTAGAGAACAACTCCAACGAGACGAATTACGACTACTCGAGGAACATCATCACGTTCGGCATCGAGTGGCGGTATTGATCGAGGGGAGAGACAGATGAAGAGAGCGGCCATACTGATCGCGCTCGTGCTGTTCGCCTTTCAGGCGTCCGCCTGGGGCGAGGCCGCGGGCAAGAAAAGGGCGGAGTTGGACACGGCCAAGAAGGCGGAGGCCGCGGCTGAGGCGAAGCAGCCGCAGGAGGCCGGCAAGGTGACGAAGCTGGAGGGGACGGCCGAGATCTTCCGCGGGGAGGACAAGTTCCCGGCCGCCGTGGGCTTCGTGGTCCGCGAGGGCGACCGGATAGAGGTCGCCGCCAAGAGTTACATGGAGATAACCCTCTTCAACGTGCCGGGCAAACCGGCGGACGGAGAGAAGAACCCCACGGTGCTCACGCTGAGCGAGAACGCGAAGCTGACGATAAAGGCGAGGCGCGTCGAGCCCAGCGGGGACATCACCACGCAGCTCGAGTTGAAGGAAGGGAAGCTGGGCTCCAACGTGAAGGACGGCCGGAAGGCCGGGTGGAAGGAGAGGCGCGACAGGGCCCGCGCCCGCGCCCGCGGCCGTTCCTACCGGGTGACCCGCTCCAACTATCAGGTGAAGACCCCCACCGCGATAGCCGGCGTGCGCGGCACCGAGTTCATCGTGGCGGTAACGCCCACCAAGACCTTCGTGTACGTCAAGAGCGGGCGCGTGTGGGTGAAGGACCTGGTGAAGGGCGAGATCCGCACCGTAGGCCGCAAGAGGCTGCTCGAGATAGGGATGAACGGGTTCGGCACCATGTTCAAGGCGGACGCCCCCGTGGAGGAGAGCATGGGCTCGCATTCCTTCTCCCCGGACTTCAACCCGGCGCGCTACGCGGCGAAGCCCTCGATGGAGATGCCCGGCGCGGAGCCGGAGGTCGGCGAGGAGACCGTCGGAAAGGATGTCGAGGACAAGATGGACCAGACGCGCGCCACGCAGGATTCGAGCGACGTTCCCGATCCCACCTCCAACGTGGAGCCCGCCATCGCGCCCGAGCCCGGCGGGGAGACCGGCGGCGGTGGTGGCGGAGAGCCCGGACCTCCCGAGCCGGAGACCCTGCCCGATCCTCCTCCCCCTCCCCCTCCCCCTCAAGGATGAGTGCGGCAGGATGACGCCCGTCAAACGGCCCCCGTCACCGGGGGCTTTTTTCTTGCTTTCGCCTCATATCGCAATATCCTGTTAGCGTTCGGTCAGGAAAGGAGTGCGACGTGGCAGAAGAAAAGGAAAAGGACAAGTTGGCGAACGAGGAGACCGCCAAGCCCGCGGAGGCCGAAGGCGGAACGCAGGTCGCCGAGGAGGACACCAGTAAGCCCCTGACGTTCGGCAAGTGGGTGGCCGGCTTCTTCGTCTCCCTTCTCTTCGCCCTCGTTCCGCTGGGGATATGGGGCGCCATACTCGGCTGGCTCGTCTATTGCGACGGCCCCAAGGACGAGAACATGGCGAAGTACTACGACATATTCGAGCGCCTGAACCCGCTCATGGGGTTCTTCGTGTTCATGGCGCTCGGCTTCGGCTGGAGGCTCGCGACCGGGAAGGCGCGCGGCAAGGCCACCATGATCTCCACGGCGATAATGGGCATAGTGCTCGTGGCCGTCGCCACTTTCGCCCACAACTACATAATGGACTACAACTACTATCCCTACCTGAACCGGAACTACCGCGCCGTCACCTACCAGAAATGGGTGCTTCAGGAATACAACCCGTGGGCCGAGGAACACAACGAGTGGGTGCGCAGCGGAGCGGCGGGCGACCGGCAGATAGAGGTGCTGAAGTCGGCCGACAACGAGGAGCTTCGAGAGATAGCCGAGATCGACCGCTACAAGAAGTGGTACTACGACGAGTACAACGAGTGGGCGGAGCTGAAGGACGAGCTCGCGCCCAAGTACAACGAGTGGGCGAAGCAGAACGGCAAGGAGACCTGGAAGCCGTCCGAGAAGCACAAGCGCATGCCGCGCACCGTCAAGGACATAGCCTCCGACCTGCCCGTGTACATCAGTAAGATGCCCGAGCGCATGAAGGCCAAGAAGGCCGTCTCCAAGAACTACACGCTGGTGCTGGCCATCTCGATAGTGGTGTGGATAAGCGGCCTCATACTCGCGGTGTGGATAAACCGCCGCTATGTCTCCAAGGAGGAGATAAAGAGGCGGAAGCTGGAGGCCCGCAAGGCGCTCGCCGAGGCCAGGAAGGCCGCCCGCCAGCGCAGCAGGCCGCAGAGGCCCGCCCGCAAGGAGGGAAGCGGCGACGAGAAGGAAGAGGAGAAGCCGTCCGAGTCCGCCGAGAAGAAGGAAGACGAGGGCGAGAAGAAGGAAGACGAGGGCGAGAAGAAGGAAGAGGAAGGCGGGGAGGAGGAGAAGAAGGACTGACGCCCCGTCCGGCAAGCGCCCTGCGAGGGGAAGCGGTTCGCCGCTTCCCCTCTTTTTTTCACCGGGAGGGGGAACCGAGGGAGAAGACGGGGGAGGCCGCCGCCTTCCCTATCACCGAGGCGAGGGCCTCGTTGGGCGGGGCCGACGCCTTAAGCGCGGCGGCGAGGGAGTCGGCGTCGGAGGGAAGGAGGGAGACGCCGGGCGGGGGAGGAGGAGCGCAGAGGGCGAAACAGCCGGAGAAGGAAAGCGAGGAGGGAAGCGGACGGGAGGGCTCCAGCAGGAAGAAGCAGGCCGAGAAGGCGGAGGAGGAAGAGCCGCCGGGGAGCTCGGGGAGCTCGGCCGTTCCCGCCGCGAAGGCGTCCAGCAGGCGGCGCTCCACCGGCCGAAGCGCGATGAGGCTCGCGCGGCAGGAAATGTCGCCGGACGCAACCAGCCCCCCCTGCCCTTCTCCGCCGCCGAGCGCCAGGTTCCCGCCCGAAGCGACGAGGGCCGAGCCCCGCACCGAGAGAGGGGAAGCCGCGAGTGAAAGCGAGCGGGCGACGAGAAGGGAGTCCTGCACGGAGAGGGAGCGGGCCGCGAGGGGCAGTTCGCCCGCCGAGTGGAGGGCAGAGCCGCGGAGGGAAGCCGCCCCGCCCAGCTTCAGCGGGCCGGGGCAGGAGACGGCGGCGAGCGACAGGCCGTAGTAGTCGCACTTTCCGGCGGAGCGCGCGAGGCGGTCCAGCTCGGCGCCGAGGACGGAGAGGTTCTTCGCCTCGAGCGAGGAGCAGCGGAAGAGCTCGTCGAAGCCGGTGAGGCGCTTCAGCTCGAGGCCGTCCACGCTCACCTCGTCCGCGGAGGCGAGGCACCTTCCGGCGCGGGGGGAGCGGTTGTCGGAATCGTAACGGCAACGGACTATGCGGAGCTTCTTCGCGGCGCTCACGAGCGGCGAGCCCGGCGGGGAGGAGACTCCGTCGAAGTCGCAGCTCTCCACCTCCAGGTCGCCCGCCGCGGAGAGGGAGAGCAGGAGCCGGGGGCGGCCGACGGGGCCGGTGAAGCCGGAGAAGGAGGCGCAGGCCACGCGGCCGGAACCCTCGAAGGCGATGGAGAGGCGGGAGAAGACGGAGTCGGAGAGGGGGACGAAGGAAGTCTTCTCGAGGGCGGCGGTGTGCCAGGATATCCTGCCTTTCACCCTTATCTCGGCGCGCTCGGGGACCTTCACGCGGCCGGGGCGGAAGACGAGCACGCCGCCGGGCTCCACCACGAGCAGGGGGGGAAGCGTCCAGCCGTCGGGGGGGGCGAAGGTGTCCGTCACCGTCATGCGGGCGGGAGCGGCGCCGCCGCGCAGGGCGTCCCGATAGCGGACGAAGAGGAGAAGCAGAAGCCCCATGAGCAGGAACGCGCAGGCGACGAAGGCGAATCTCGCGGTGTGTGAGCGGGACATGCGGGACACCTCCCTGTCGTCAGGAAAGGAGCTTTCTCTCTATCTCGGGCGCGGACAGGCCGCGCTTGGCCATCGCCGCGGCGATGTGGGCGAGGCGGGTGGGCTCGGGAAGGCGGAAGCCGCGGCAGCAGCGGAGCACGGCGCGGGCCGCCCCGGCCGGGCCGATGCGGTTGCCGGGGGAGACGAAGAGGGGCTTCACGCCCGGGCGGGTGCGCAGGACGAAGCCGACGCGCCTGCCGCCGAGGAAGAGCGACGCCTTGGAGCCCCGCCGGTCGCGGACGGGCCGGTGCGCGCCGCAGAGGCGCTTCTTGGCCGCGCCCACGGTGGGGACCTCGAGCCACAGGCCGAGGTGGGCGGCGAGGCCGAGGCCGCGCGGGTGGGCGATGCCCTGGCCGTCGAAGATCACGAGGTCGGGCTCGGAGCGCAGGGCGGCGAGCGCCTCCAGGGCGGCCGGGGCCTCGCGGAAGGAGAGCAGGCCGGGGACGTAGGGGAAGGAGAGCGGTTTTCGCGCGAGGGCCACCTCGACCACGGAGGAATCGGCGGGCGACCAGACGACGGCGGCGGCCACGAGGGAGTCGCGGCCGCTCAACGCGAGGTCCACGCCGGCGACGAGGCGGAGGGGAGAAGGAAGGCGCCCGCCCGAAAGGCTCGCGGCCAGCCTTTCCTGGAGGCGGGCGGCCTCGGCCGGCGTAAGGTTCCAATCGTGGAGACCTTGCCGGACGAACACCTCGGGAGACTCAGTCCTTGAGGGTGAAGTGCTCGTATACCATCTTCATCCCGTCGTCCGCGAGACGGGCGAGCATGGCGCCCGAGCCGCGGTAGGGGAGCTTCACCTTGGAGCGGCGCACCCTGGCCATGCCGTGGAGCTGCATCACCATGAGCACCATGTCGCCGAGGTCCACGGCCTTGAACATGGGCACCTGGAAGTCGAGCATCTCCACCTCGCCGAGGAAGAGTTCGTATTCCTTGCGTATTTCCTCGTAGCCGATGATCACCTGGCCGTTCGAGAGTATCTGTATGGTCTCGTCGCTCTCGAGATAGTGCTCCATGATCTGATCCAGATCGCCGGACTTCATGGCGAAGCAGAAGGAATCGAAGAACTTGAACGCCTTGTCGTGCAGGTCTTTCTCCATGGCTCCTCCTAATCGAAAAGGAAGAAATAGGGGACAATGTGGCGGTAGTCGGGGAGTTCCTTCTGGAAGTATTCGAGCAGGAAGCGGGGTTCCGGAAGGATGGGATGGTAGTAGAAGGCCCGCGAGGAGGCCGCTTTCAGCAGGTCGCGGGCGGCGGCGCCGTCTCCCATGGCGCAGCGGACGAGGGCGAGGTGGAAGGCGGTCGTCATGTCGTTGCCGGGCTTTACGTTTCTCAGGGCGGCGACCACCTTGCGGGAGAGGAGTTGCCCCGGGTAGTTGTGGAGGGCGAGGGTCCAGGCGTAGGTCTTGGCGTCTATGGCGCTGACATGGGAGAGTTTTTCGATTATCCAGGAGTAGTCCTCGGGGCCGATGACGGAGGACAGCGCGGCGGCGAAGGCGAGGCGTTCCTCGTCGTTGGCGGCGTACTTTATGCCCTCGCCGAAATAGGGCACGAGGGGCTTCTTGCCGTACAGGCCGAGGGAGACTATCTGCGCGAGGACGGCGTAGGTGCGCTCCTTGGCGATGAGGTCGCGCAGGAGGGAGATGCCCTTGGGATACTTGTAGATGCCCGCGCCGAAGGCGGCCATGGCCTTGATGTTTATGTTGGGGTTCTCGAGCTGTTCTTCGAGAGTCCGGGCGACGATTTCGTCTTTGGCGAACTTGCCGAGCGCGAGGGTGGCGTAGCAGCGCACCCAGTCGTCCGGGCCGCGGGTGGCCTGCTCCACGAGTATGCCGCGCTGCTCGTCGGTGAGGTCGTCGGAGGCGTAGTTCAAGAGGCCGAAGGCGGCGTGGGCGCGCGCGAGGGGGATGGAATCGCTGTCGAGCCGCTCGAACAGGAGGGCGCGGGCGCTCTCGAGGGGGATGAAGGAATAGGCGAGGACGGCGCTGGCGCGGGAGACGTCGCCCATGCTCTCGAGGCCGTTGCGGAGCACGAGCTCGTAGGGAAGCGGGCCGAGGAGCGAAAGCGCGATGGAATAGGGGAGGCTCCGGTTGTCGAAGCCCTTGAGGTCGAGCAGGAAGCGCGCGGCGCGCCTCGTGCCCGTGGCGCCCACCAGGACGAGCGAGACGCTGTTGTAGAGCTCGTTCGGGCTGAAGAGGTAGCGCGCGAGTTCGTTCCAGGCGGCGCGGGAATGCACGGCGGCCCGGGAGAAGGCGTAGAGCATGGCGAGCGTCATGTCCCTGTCCATCTCCGCCTTCACGATGCCCTTGATGCGGGAGACGTCCATCCGGCTCATGTGGGGGGCGAGGGCGAGTATGGCCGCGATGCGGGCTATCTTGTCGCGCTCGTCGAGGAGCCTGCGGGCGTACTCGGCGCGGTCGGGAGCGGCGAGCCACGCCACGGCGAGCGACTGGAGCGAGGCGGCGCGCTTGTCCTCGTCGGGATCGTTGCCGATGACGGCCTTGGCCAGGTCCGCCGAGCCGGACATGGCGGCGACGAAACGGGAGAAGGCGCGGACGGCGGGGTCGTGGTGCGCGAGGAGGGGCCCGATGTCTCCCTTCGCGAGGGCCGGACCGAGGAGGTAGAGGGGGAACAGCGCGGATAGGCCGGAGACCTTGTCGCAATGGCGTAGGGATTGGGCGATGATCTTGTTCACGTCGAGGCGGCCCGCATCCTTCCGCGCGAGCAGGGCGGCCTTGGCGGTCAGTCCCGCGAGCCAGAGGCGGCACTCGCCGGAGAAGAGCGCCTTGTTGATGTCGGCGTAGGAGGGGGAGCGCATGAGGAGGGCGAGGGAGAGGTAGGAGAACGCCTGGCGCACCGGGTTCTGGCGGTTCTTCTCGATGGAGGCGAGCAGCATGTTCCGGGCGCGGTTGGAGCCGATGAGGGCGAGGGCTATCATCTCGGCGGCGGCCACGCGGTTGTTCCTCTCGCGGGGGAAGGCGTCGAGGAGGGTGTTCTCGGCGGCCTCGGTGCCTATGTGGCCGAGCGCGAGTGCCGCGAGCATGCGTATCTCCGGGCGGACCTCGTTCATGAGGGCGATTATGTCGGAATCGGCCTCGCGCACCCGCAACAGGCCGAGGGCGTAAGCGGCGAGGCCGCGGAGCTTCGAGGCGGAGATGGTGGGATGCACGCCCTCCCTGGGGCTCCGGCGGCCGGCGACTATCTCACGCAGGGCCTTCACGCCCGCCTCGTCGAGCTTCTCGAGGCAGCGGAGGGCCATCTCCCTGGCGACGGGGTAGAAGACGCCGCTGTAGTCCAGCAGGGAGAGGACGGCGGGGATGTCGTCCGGGGTGACTTCGGCTTCCTGGTAGAAGAGGGCGTCGTCGCGCGTCTTCATGAGGTAGGAGACGTTTATCCGCCACCAGTCCATCCAGTCGAATTCGAAGATGGGGACGCTGGGGCCGCGCAGGGTGGGGT
>QNBY01000019.1 GCA_003644275.1 Planctomycetota bacterium | reverse complement strand
CCCTCCACGCCCCGGAGGTAGGAGGGAAGGGCGCCGAAGTAGTAGCTGTGCTTCACGGCGCCGGGCCCGTTGACGAGCTCCATGGTGACGCCCGGATAGACGCCGGCATAGCGCATCTTCGTCCCTGCGGGAAGGGCGGAAGCGCCCGAGGGAGAGGAGAGGAGCCGGGCCTCGCCGCCGGGAGAGAGATAGTAGAGGCCCTTCTCGCGCCAGAGGAGGTAGTGTCCCTCGAGGTCGGCCGCCTTGAACCAACCCTTGCCGTTGGAGGGGAAGAAGACGTTGAGGTCGTTGTCGGTCACGCTCCAGGCGAAATTGGGGAGCTCGCAGGCATTTGGCGTGAGGTCGTAGAGGTGGTACTTGCCGTCCGTCCCCTTGTAGTGCATGGGGGAGATGGAGATGTAGGCCGTCTTGCTTCCGTCGGGATTGACGAAATGGCGGGAATGGGAGGTCCTGAGCACCTCGTCGGACGGAGAGCGGTCTCCGAAGAGCTCGCGGAAGTGTTCCTCAACGGCCAGAGCCGAAGGAACAAGGGGCCTCACGGCCGCCGAGGCGCAAAGGAACGCCACGAAGACGGACAACGTCAACAAGGTGATGCCGAACCTTCTCATTACGGTCCCTCCGGGATTGTTCGTTGGTCGAGGAGTCAATGATACCTTCATGCAATCGTTATGTCAAGACATTACCGCCCCGACTTTTCGGGAAGAGTGACGGTTTCGCGTCTCTTATATAGTGTCGGAAGGCGGCGATGTGCGCCCGACATGGTTGCGCGAGGCGGCGAGGGCGGTAGAATCCTTGCGAAAGGGGGCAGCGATGCCGAAGCTCATCGTGAGAAGGGACGGCGTTCCCGACAGGATAGTGGACGTCGAGGATCCCGTCGTTACGATCGGGCGGTCCAAGAAGAGCACCATCTGGCTGAACGACAAGAGGGCAAGCCGCCACCATTGCATGATCGTGAAGGAGGGGGATGCCTACACCATCGTCGACAAGGGCAGCAGCAACGGCACCTACGTGAACCGCGAGAGAATCACGAGCCGCGAGCTGAAACCCGGCGACGCCATCGTGGTGGGCAACCACGTGATATTCTTCGAGTCCATCCCGGAGAACGCCGCGGAACACGAGGAGTTCGCGCGCAAAGAGGGGAAGGACGAGACGGCCGCTCCCGTCGCCTCCGAGGGGATAGGGAAGAAGCCGGAGTACGTCCTCGAGGTGGTGGAGGGCCCGGAGGCGGGGAAGCGCTTCCCGCTGACGGACGAGACGCTCACCATAGGGCGAAACAAGCTGAACCGCATAGTGATAGAGGATCCGCTCGTCTCCAACTACCACGCGGAAGTGCGCAAGGAAGGGCAGGGCTTCTTCATCCACGACCTCGGCTCCACGAACGGGACCCGCGTGAACGGCGAAAAGGTGGTGAAAGCGCCTCTGTTGCCCGGCATGGAGGTGAAGATAGGCGATACGAGGCTCGTTCTGAAGAACCTGGGTGCCCCCGGTCCCCTGGAGGCCATGCGCCCGAGGAGCGAGCCCACCGTCGCCGTCGAGGTGAAGAAGCTCGAGAGGAAGAAGAAAGGACTGTTGATTTCCTTCGCCGCGGTGATAGCGGTGGCGGCGGCGGTGGCGATAGCCGCTTTCCACCTGCGACCGACGCCCACGGAGACGCCCGCGCCCTCCGGCGCCGCCCCCACGGCGAAGCCGCTCAACCTTCTGGCGGCGAATCCCTCGTTCGAGGGAGCGGTGGCCGGCGACGCCACGCCGGAGGGATGGAAGTTCGAGGTCGCTCCCACGCTGAACGTGTTCGTGGACGACACGAGGGCGTCGGACGGCAAGAAGAGCCTGGCCTTCAAGAACCTTTCCGCCGAGGCGGCAACCGCCCCCAACGCCGTTGTGATGAAGGAGAGCACGCCGGTGAAGGGCGGCAAGAGCTACCGCCTGCGCGGCATGATCATGACGGAGGGGGCGATAGGCTTCAACGCCTTCCGGGCGCGGGCGTTCAACAGCAAGAAGCCCGCCATGTACGTGGACTACTACACCTCTCCGGTGTCGCGCACGCACACGGATTTCGTGCCGTCCGAGTGCTCCTTCACGGTGCCGTCGTGGGCCGACCGGCTGTCGGTGGCGTGCGTCACGATGGCGGAGAAGGGCAACATCTGGTTCGACGACGTGGCCCTCTCGCCCGTCTCGCCCATACCCGCCTTCTTCGTCACGCTGACCTTCCCCCTGTCGCCCTACCGCTTCGTCCTGGACAGGACCGGCAACTTCTGGACCCTCGATGACTCCGGTGTTCCCGTGCTCGTATCGCGGGGGGTGGTCCTCGACCTCAAGGGCGGGAGAAGCCCGATAATGCAGCCGCTTCAGGGGAGGCCGCCGGTCCTGGGCGGGAGCAGGAGGATGGGCAAGGCGGAAGCGACGCTCTCGCTGTTCGACGTATCGTCGAACGCGGACATACCCATGAAGGTGGCGGCGGGGACCGCCGAGGGCAAATGCTCCCTCGTCTTCCGCGCGGGGTTCCGCTCCGGCCTGAAGCTCGGCGAGGGGAGACTGACCTTCGCGCTGAACCCGGATGCGCTCGGCGGCGCCGTGTCGCTCGCGGCCGGCGGAGGGATAGAGAGCGCGGAGCCCCCGCTGAAGAAGGAAGGCGTGAGCGAGCTCATACTGGGCTCGGGCGGGAAGATCCTTTCGGTGGCGTTTCCCTCCCCCGCGGCGGTGGAGCTGAAGCGGGAGGGCGGAGTCCTTCTGGCCTCGGTGTCCGGCGGGACGGGGAGCGCCGGAGAGTTCACGCTCGCCGCGCTGCTGGGGCATGAATCCCCCGCCCTCGAAGCCTATCTGAAGGCGGAGATGAACGCGGCGAGGGAGATGCTCAAGACAGGGAACATGCTCGAAGGGCTGAAGCGGCTCGAACGCCTGAAGGAGCGTTTCCCGGACGACAGCTACGTGAAACGGGAGGCCGACCGCGCCGCCGCGGAGGTGGAGAGGCGGTTGAAGGAGTTCTCCGAGAAGATAGACGAGCTTCTCGCCTCCATACGCGAGGCGGCGGAGGAGGAGAACGCCGCGCTGTTCGAGAGCGGGACGAGGGAGCTCGAGGAGCTGGCGAAGAAGATAGCGATCCGCGCTCCGGGCTCCGACGCGGACCGCAAGGCGCGGGAGGCGCGCGGAAAGGCGGAGGCCCTCGCAGGCGACATGAAGCGCTTGATAAGGGAGAGGAAGGCGGCGCGCCTGCTGGACATGGCCAAGAGGGCCTTCGCGGACGGAAAGCCGCTTCTCAGCCTGGTGTACCTCGAAAACCTCATGTCGGGCTACCACGACACCGAAGCGGCGAGGCTGTCGAAGGAGCTCAGGAAGAAGGTGGAAGCGAGGATCGAGGAGCTGAAGGCCGCGGCGGACGAGTGGTACGAGCTGGAGGCCAAGCTCCGCGAGCAGGTGAAGCGCGGGTCGAGGAAGGCCGTCCGCAAGGCGGTGGAGGATTTTCTGAGGAAGCATCCCGATTTCGCGCCCGCGAAGAAGTTCCTCGACTCGCTGGACTGAGGGCGGCGGCGAGACGATCCGGTTGCCTTGCGCGCCCGATTCGGTATAATGTGGGCGAGTGGGCCGCTCCGAGGAGCGGAGAAAATAGATCCCTAGCGGAACAGGAATCCCGTGAAAACGGGGAATGAAAAGGACGCGAACTTGAAAGTCCCCCCGGCGCACCGCAAAGAGGCGAGGTGCGCATTCGAGTAATTCCTTCCTGACGCCGTTCCGGATCTCCCACCGTACAACCTTTGTCGGACCGCTTTGTGAAAGGGAAATGGAATGGATGCGCTTTCTTTGGTAATAGGTTTGGTAGTAGGAGGAATCGCGGGCGCCGCCGTCGTGGCGCTCGTGATGGCCAAGAAGCTTCGCGCCGCCGGCGAGCGTGAGGAGAAGACCCGCCTGGAGCTGCAACAGCTCAAGAGTTCCTTCGAAACCGCCAAAAAAGAGATACGGATAGAGGCCGAAAAACAGGCCGAGGCGAACCTCCGGGAGCGCATAAGCGAGTTCGAGCGCCGGAGCCGCGAGACGAAAGCGGAGCTGAAGGCCGCGGAGAGGCGGATCGAGAAGCGCGAGGACGCCTTGGAGCGCAAGGAGGCGGAGCTCGGCGAACGCGAGCGCGAGCTGTCCGCAAGGCGCAAGGAACTCGAACAGGTCCGCGAGGAATACAGGAAGCGGAGCGAGCAGCTCGAGGTCAAGATAGCCGAGGTGGACCGCGAACTGCTGCGGGTGGCCGAACTCTCCCGCGAGGAAGCCGAGAGGCGCGTCCTGAAGCGGGTGGAGGAGGAATTGAGCAGCGAGATAGGACAGCTCGTGGCGCAGGCCGAGGAACGCATACGCGAGGAAGCCGACGAGAAGGCGCGGGAGCTTCTGGTCACGGCCATCCAGCGCTACTCCGGCGACCAGGTGTCGGACATCCTCGTATCGACGGTGGACCTTCCCAACGACGACATGAAGGGGCGGATAATCGGCCGCGAGGGGCGCAACATACGCACTTTCGAGAAGGCGACGGGCACCGACGTGGTGGTGGACGACACGCCCGGCGTGGTGGTCGTCTCGGCGTTCGATCCGGTGCGGCGCGAAGTGGCCCGGCGGGCGCTGGAGCGGCTGATACAGGACGGCCGGATACACCCCGCCCGCATCGAGGAAGTGGTGGAGAAGACCCGCCAGGAGCTCTTGAACGAGATACAGAAGACGGGCGTCAAGGCCTTCGCGGAGCTGGGCATACCGAAGGCGCATCCCAAGATAGTCATGCTTCTCGGACGGCTGAAGTTCCGCTCCAGCTACGGCCAGAACGTGCTGAAGCACTCCCTCGAAGTGGCGCACCTGATGGGCATGGTGGCCGGGGAGCTGGGGCTGGACGTGAACCTGGCGAAGCGTTGCGGCCTGCTCCACGACATCGGCAAGGCGGTGGATCACGAGAGCGAGGGGACCCATTCCGAGCTCGGCATGGAGATAGCCCGGCGGTACGGCGAGCCCAAGGAAGTGATAAACGCGATAGGCTCGCACCACGAGAAGATGGAGGCGGACAACGTGTACTCCGTGCTGGTGAAGGTAATGGACTCCATATCGGCGGGCAGGCCGGGCGCGAGGAGCGAGACGCTGGAGAAGTATCTGAAGCGCCTCGAGAAGCTGGAATCCATCGCCACGTCCTATCCGGCGGTGGAGCAGGCCTACGCCATCCAGGCCGGGCGCGAGATACGGGTCATCATCAACGCCGACACGGTGGGCGACAAGGAGGTGTACAAGATCTGCCGCGACATAGCGGGCCGGATAGAGAAGGAGCTCACCTATCCCGGCGAGATAAAGGTCACCTGCATCAGGGAAACGCGGGTGATAGAGGTCGCCAGGTAGGAGCGCGCGTTGAAGGCCGTACTCATCGGAGACGTGGTAGGCAAGCCGGGCAGGAGGCTCGTGAGGGAGTACCTGCCCCTGATGCGGAAGCGGGGCGTGGACTTCGCGGTGGTGAACGCGGAGAACTCCGCGGGGGGCTCGGGGATAACGCGCAGCACGGTGGCGGAGATATTCGAGTCGGGCGCGCACGTCATCACCACGGGCGACCACGTGTTCCGCAACAAGGAGGCGCAGGAGTTCATACACGAATCGCCCCGGATACTGAGGCCGGAGAACATGTCGAGGCGGGCGCTGGGGCACGGCTCGACGGTGGTGGAGGCGGGCGGGTTTCGCATAGCGGTCGTCAACCTCATCGGACGTGTCTTCATGCCGCCCGCGGACTGTCCCTTCTCGGCGGCCGACGAGATACTCGCCACCCTGCCCGGCGGGGTGTTCTGCGTGTTCGTGGTCTTCCACGCGGAGGCCACCAGCGAGAAGATAGCGATGGGGCTCTACCTCGACGGGAGGGTGACGGCGGTGGTGGGAACCCACACCCACGTCCAAACCGCGGACGAGACCGTCCTGCCGGGCGGCACGGCCTACGTGACCGACCTGGGGATGACCGGACCGCACGACTCGGTGATAGGCCGGGACGCGGCGGCGGTGCTCCACGGGTTCACGACCGGGATGCCCGGCCGTTTCGAGGTGGCGAAGGGGAACCCCATGATGTGCGGCGCGCTGGTGGAGTTCGACGCGGAGACCGGAAAGGCGCTCTCCATCCGCCGCTTCAGGCTCCCGGAGGGCGGGGGGGAAGAGGCGCTGGAGGGGCTGTTGTGAGCGCCGAAGAGGACGGGCTCCACTTTTCGAGAGCAAGCGGGAGGAGGCTCCCCTCACCGTCTCCCAGCTCACCGACCGGATAAAGTTCGTGCTGGAGGAGGATTTCCACTCGGTGGCCGTGGTGGGAGAGATAGATTCCTTCAAGCGCCACGGCTCGGGGCACTTGTATTTCGAGCTGAAGGACGAAGAGGAAGGCACCGGGGGGAGGACGAAGGCGAAGATATCGGCCGTGATGTACCGCCGCCACGCGCCGATGCTCCGGTTCGAGCCCGCCGACGGGCTGAAGGTGCTCGCGGAAGGGGAGATAAGCGTGTACCCGCCGCAGGGGAAGTACCAGCTCGTGGTGCGCCGGATGACGCCCTTCGGGATAGGGGAGCAGGAGCTCCGCCTGCGCCGCCTCAAGGAAAAGCTGCTGAAGGAAGGGCTGTTCGACGAGGAGCGCAAGAAGCCGCTGCCGTTTCTGCCCAAGGGGGTGGGGGTGGCGACCTCGGAGAGCGGCGCGGCGGTGAGGGACATAGTGAGCATACTCCGGGCGCGGAATCCGAAGGCGAACGTGTACCTGCGGCCGACGCTGGTTCAGGGGGCCTCGGCCCCGGCGGACATAGCCGCCGCCGTGAGGGAGCTGGACGCCCATCCCGGCGTGGAGGTGATAATAGTGGGGCGCGGGGGAGGGTCCTACGAGGACCTGATGGCGTTCAACGAGGAGGCGGTGGCCCGTGCGGTGGCGGAGGCGCGGAAGCCGGTGGTCTCCGCGGTGGGGCACAGGATAGACACCACGATATGCGACCTCGCGGCCGACAGGGCGGCCGCCACGCCCACGCACGCGGCGCAGATGGTGATGCCCGACGTGAGGGAGCTCGAGGCCGCCTTGGCCTCGCTCTCGGAACGGCTCGCCGGGGCCGCGGCCTCGCGGATAGCGCGGGCGCGCTCCCGGTTGGACGCCCTCGGCAGGGCGCTTCGCGCCGCCGGGCCGTTGCAGCGGCTGCGGACCTGGCAGCAGCGCGTGGACGAGCTGGCGGTGCGGCTGAACCTCGCAGCGGGGCGGCGTCTCCAGGCGACAAGGGATATGCTGGACGCGCGCGGGGAGAAGTTGAAGGCACTCTCGCCCCTCGCCGTGCTGGAGAGAGGGTACGCAATCGTGCGCAAGGAGGGCGCGGTGGTGCGGGACGCGGCCTCCCTGGAGAAGGGCGACGAGGTGGAAGTGAGTTTGGCGCGGGGAGGCTTCACGGCGGCGGTGGAATCGGTGAATCCGGCGGGAAGGGCCGGGGAGGGAAAAAATGGTTGAGGAAAAACCGGGCTTCGAGGAAAAGGTGAAGAAACTCGAAGAGATATTGGCCGACCTGGAGAGCGGCGAGCTTCCCCTCGAAGAGGCGATAGCGCGCTACCGCCGCGGCATCGAGATACTTCGCTCGTGCTACGAGGAGCTGGACGAGTTCGAGGGCAAGCTCGTGAAGCTCGTGCGCCTCGAGGACGGAAAGGTGGGCGAGGTTCCCTTCGATGCGGGAGAGGACGAGGATGGCTTTTGATTTCGCCAGGCTCGCGGAATACGCGGAGTTCGTGAACGGGAGGCTCGACGAGCTTCTCCCGCGCGCGGAGGGGCCTTCGGCCGTGCTGATGGAGGCGATGCGCTACTCCGTGAAGGCGGGCGGCAAGCGGGTGCGGCCCTACCTGGCGCTGCGGGCGGCGGAGATATGCGGGGCGGAGAGGGAATCGGCCGTTCACGCGGCCTGCGCGCTGGAGTGCGTGCACACCTATTCGCTCATACACGACGACCTTCCCTGCATGGACGACGACGATTTCCGCCGCGGCAAGCCCACCTGCCACAAGAAGTTCGGGGAGGCCGCGGCGCTGCTCGCGGGGGACGCGCTTCTGACGCTGGCGTTCGAGCTCGCCGCCTCCGCCCCCCTGCCGCCGGAGCGCACCTCGGCGGTGGTGAGGGTGCTCGCCGAACGCGCGGGCTGGAAGGGAATGGTGGGCGGACAGACGGCGGACATGCTGTACGAGAAGGAACCTCCCGCCGAGGAAACGGTGTCGTTCATCCACGCCCACAAGACGGCGGACCTTCTGACGGCGGCGGTCCTCTGCGGGGGGCTGTGCGCCGGGGCGGACGACGAGGCGCTCGGGCTCCTCGAGAGCTACGGGTTCAACTTCGGAATGTGCTTCCAGGTGACCGACGACATACTGGACGTGGTGAGCACGTCGGAGACGATGGGTAAGACCGTGGGCAAGGACGCGGAGGCCGGGAAGCAAACCGCGGTGGCGGTGTACGGCCTCGACGGGGCGCGCGAGAAGGCGCTCGAATACGCGAAGAAGGCCGCGGAAGCCGCTTCCGGGCTCGGGCCGGAGGCGGAAGACCTCAAGGAATTCGCGCTTTGGCTCCCCGAGAGGAAGAAGTGAGGAATGGCCGGGCTGCTCGAGCGGATAAACTCTCCCGACGACCTGAAGAAGCTGAAACCTGAACAGCTTCCGGAGCTGTGCGCCGAGATGAGGGAGTACATCACCTCGGTGGTGCTCCGGAACGGCGGGCATCTCGCCACGAACCTGGGGGTGGTGGAGCTGACGGTGGCCCTCCACCTCGAATACGACTTCACGCGCGACCGGCTGATCTTCGACGTAGGCCACCAGTGCTACCCGCACAAGATATTGACCGGGAGGCGGGAGGAGTTCGCCACCCTCCGGACGAAGGGCGGGATATCCGGCTACCCCAACCCGGCGGAGAGCCCGGCGGACTGCTTCGTGAGCGGGCACGCGAGCACGGCCATATCGCTGGCGGCGGGCTACGCGGAGGCGTTCCACCGGCTGGGGCTCGACCGGCGCGTTGTGGCGCTGGTGGGAGACGGCTCGCTCACCGGCGGCGAGGCGTACGAGGGGTTGTGTTATCTCGGGGCAAGCCGCCGGGACGTGCTGGTGGTGCTGAACGACAACCGAATGGCCATTTCGCCCGCCACCGGGGGGCTGACGCGCTACCTGAACCACCTGCGCACCTCGCCGCGCTACCTGGAGCTGAAGAAGGAGATTCAGGCGCTTCTGGAGAAGCTGCCGGTGTTCTCGACGCAGCTCAGGAAGTTCGTGGAGGGGATACACGACAACCTCTCGCGGATGCTTCTGGAGAGCGGCATCTTCTCCACGCTGGGCTACAAGTATTTCGGCCCCTACGACGGGCACGACGTGGCGACGCTTCGGCGGGCGCTGTCGGAGGTGAAGCGGCTGAGGCGGCCGGTGCTGCTCCACGTGCTGACGGAGAAGGGGAAGGGCAACAAGAGCGCCGAATGCGATCCCGTGAGCTACCACGGCGTGGGGCCCAAGAAGCGGGAGACGGTGAAGATAGCGGGGCCGGACGCTCCCGCCTTCACGGACGTGTTCGCCGAGACGCTGGTGGAGCTGGGGGGGAAGGACGAGAGCATCTGCGCCCTCACCGCCGCGATGCCCACGGGCACGGGGGTCATCCGTTTCATGGAGAAGTTCCCCGGCCGCGGATACGACGTGGGCATAGCGGAAGGCCATTGCGTTACGATGGCCGCGGCGATGGCGAAGGGCGGGCTGAAGCCCGTGGTCGCCATATACTCCACCTTCATCCAGCGGGCGGTGGACCAGGTGTTCCACGACGTGCTGCTCCAGGAAGGGCCTGCCGTGTTCTTCGCGTTGGACAGGGCGGGCCTGGTCGGAGAGGACGGTCCCACCCACCACGGCCTGTACGACATAGCGCTATTCCGCGCCTTCCCGGGGGCGGTGCTGTGCGCTCCGGCCGGGGCCGAGGAAATGGTGAGGATGATGAGCTGGGCGCTCGAGAGCGGGCGCACGGTGATAATGCGCTATCCCCGCGCGCCGGTGCCGGACTACCCGGAGGTGCAGTCCTTCCCGGAGGTGGAAGAGGGCAGGGGCTTCTTCGTGCGCGAGGGGAAGGACGTCGCGCTGCTCGCCTACGGGCCGATGCTCAGGACGGCCCTCGACGCGGCCGCAATCCTCGAGAAAGAGGGGATAAGCTGCTCGGTGGCCGACGCGCGCTTCGCCAGGCCGGTGGACCGCGGGATAATCGAGCGCGCCGCCTCGCACCCGCTCACGGTGACGCTGGAGGAACACTCCGTGGAGGGCGGGTTCGGCTCCATCGTCAGAGAGCACCTACCGCGGGAGGCACGCCATCTCATACTGGGAGTTCCCGACAGGTTCATCCCGCACGCATCGCGGCTCGAACAACTCGCCATGTGCGGGCTCGACGCGGCTTCGGTCGCGGAGGCCGTCAAGCGGGAGGTCGAGAGATGAAGGTGTGCCTTTTCGGCAATCCCTTCAAACCGGAGGTGCCGAGGCTGGTGGAGCGGCTGCGGCCGTGGATCGAGAAGAGGGCGGAGAT
>QNBY01000018.1 GCA_003644275.1 Planctomycetota bacterium | reverse complement strand
TTGGAGCGTCGAGCTTCAGGAAGCGGACGGCGACGTCGCCTTCCTCGAGAATCTCTTTGGAGAGGTCGTCGGGGTAGTCGGAGAGTATCACCACCTCGGATATGCGGGCCTGGACGATCATCTTCGCGCAGACGGAGCAGGGGAAGGTGGTGCAGTAGAGGGAGGAGCCGGCGATGCTGACGCCGTGGATGGCGGCCTGGATGATGGCGTTCTGCTCGGCGTGGAGGCCGCGGCAGAGCTCGTGGCGCTCGCCGCTGGGCACGCCGAGCTTACGGCGCAGGCAGCCGCCCTTCTCCTCGCAATGGGGGATGCCGGAGGGCGCGCCGTTGTAGCCGGTGGCGAGTATGCGCTTGTCCTTGACGATGAGCGCCCCCACGCTGCGGCGCAGGCAGGTGGACCTCGTGGCCACGTCCATGGTTATCCTGGCGAAGTAGGTATCCCAATCGGGTCTCTGCATGGGTCGTTCTCCGAAGGTGCGCGCGGCGGGGGCCGCCGCGCGGCGAATCACATGGTGAAGGCGTCTCCGAGATAGGTGTTTCGGACCTTTCGGTTCTCTATGAGCTCGGAAGGGGAACCGCGGGCGATGACGGCGCCCTTCTCTATTATGCACGCCTCGTCGGTGATTGAAAACGTGTCGCGGACGTTGTGGTCGGTGAGAAGGACGCCTATTCCCTTGTCTCGCAGGGCGGTTATGAAGCCTTTTATCTCCTCGACGCTCTTGGGGTCTATGCCGGAGAAGGGCTCGTCGAGCAGGAGGATGCGGGGTTTGAGGGAGAGGGTGCGGGCGATCTCGAGCCTGCGCCTCTCGCCGCCGGAGAGGCGCGCGGCCTTGCGGCCCTTGAGGTAGGCGATGTTGAATTCCTCGAGCAGTTCGTCGGCGAGGGCGGCGGCCTCGGAGCGGGACACGCCGCGGGCCTCGAGCAGGGCGGTTATGTTTTCCTCCACGGAGAAGGACTCGATGACGGCGGGTTCCTGCGCGAGGTAGCCCAGGCCGAGGCGGGCGCGGCGGTACATGGGCAGGCCGCCGATGGAGCGGCCGTCGAGCAGTATCTCGCCCGCGTCCGGCCTGACGAGGCCCATTATCATCTTGAAGGTGGTGGTCTTGCCCGCGCCGTTGGGGCCGAGCAGGCCGAATATGCCGCCCTCGCGGACGGAGAAGGCGACGCGGTCCACGGCGGGGCGGCCGCCGAAGCGCTTGACGAGGTTCTTGACCTCGAGCACGGAGGCGCTCACAGTCCTCCCCTGAGGTACTTGAAGCGGCTGAGGGGCCAGAAGACGAGGAAGGCCCTGCCGATGAGCAGTTCCTCCGGCACGAGGCCCCACACGCGGGAGTCGCTGGAGTTGGGGCTGTTGTCGCCCAGCACGAAGTAGCGGCCGGGGGTCACGTGATAGGTGGTGCTGCGCGGGCAGTAGAAGATGTCGCGCCAGACGGCGGCGGCGCGCACGGTGATGCGGGCTCCCTTGGTGATGGAGAAGGACACCTCGTTGCCCTTGACGTAGTCGCGCGGGCCTTCGTACTCCATGACGGAGACGAGGCGGCCGTCGAGCTTGAAGACGAGGCGGTCGTCTATGTTCTCGAAGGTTACGGTGTACGCCCTGCCCCGCAGGAAGGGGCGCATGGGGACGAGGCGCTTTATGCGGCCCGTGCCGTCGTTCATCTCCACGCGGCCGTCGGAGAGGCCGAGGGGGATGGTGAGGGTGCGGACGGTGCGGGAGTCGCCCTCGCCCTCCGCCAGCGAGAGGACGAGCGAGCCGCTGGAGCTCAGGGGCACGAAGGTGAGGTCGAAGCGGATGTCGGAGACGTCGTACTCGCCGGAGGAGTTCTCCCAGAAACCGGGCTCGTCGTAGGGCATGCGGGCGCCGTCGTAGGGGCACATTATGCCGCGGCGGGTGATTCCCGCGTCGAGGTCTTCCTCCCAGTAGAGGTCGGAGACGGTGGGCTCGAAGCGGTGGCCGTTGGGGCAGACCATGTGCCCGAGGGTGACGAGGCGGGGGTAGATGTCGCGGATGGTGGCGCGGACCACCTTTCCGCCGCGCAGCTCGCGCTGCCAGGGGATGTATCGGAGGGAGGCGGGGCCCGTTCCGTGGAGGCCGCGGACGTCGCACCTCCAGTCGCCCACGGCGGCCCAGTTACGGGCGAGGCGGAAGCCGGAGAAGTCGGACTGGCGGAAGTAGAGCCGCCAGAACTGGTCCATGACGGCGAGGGGCTTTCGGAGGATGCGGTCGTTGGCGTACACCTCGCCGCCGGAGAGGCGGATGTCCTCGCCGGGGAGGCCGACGCAGCGCTTGATGAGGTTGCGGCTCTCTCCGGGCTTGCGGAAGACTACGATGTCCCAGCGGTGGGGCTTGCCGAGGCGGTAGGCGAGCTTGTTGACCGCGACGTGGTCGCCGTATCTCTCGTCGCCTATGAGGGTGGGCTCCATGCTGCGGGAGGGGATCTTGAACGCCTCGAAGACGAAGATGCGGATGAAGACGGCGAGCAGGAGGGCGATGATGATGCTCTGTATGAAGTCGAGCATTCCGCCGGAGCGTTCCCTGGAGGCGGGGGAGGAGGCGTCGTAGCGGGCGGCGAGGGCGGCGGGGTCGTAGGGCTGTTCGGGCCGCGGGAGGGGTTCGCGCGGGGCCGGAGGCTCGGGAGGCGCGGAGGGAGCGGGCGGGGCGGCCGCTTGTTCCATCTCGTCCTTCCTGTCGAGCTCGAGGCGGACGAGGAGGGTCTTCACGTCCTCGGCGGAGAGGGAGGCGAGGTCGTACTCGCCGTCCACGAAGGCGGGCGGCAGGTTGCTGTAGCGACCTTCCCCGATCTCCTGGTCGGACGGGAGCGGCCCCTCTCTGAGCGTCTCGTCGGCGGCCTCGGCGGGGAGTCCGTTGGTTTCTTCGTTGTCGGACAACTCGACCCCCTTCTACGGTTTCTTCTTGGGCTCGTCCTCGATGGAGAGGACGGAGAGGAAGGCTTCCTGAGGGACCTCCACGCGGCCGATGCTCTTCATCCTCTTTTTACCTTCTTTTTGGCGCTCCAGGAGCTTTCGCTTGCGGGTGACGTCGCCGCCGTAACACTTGGCGGTGACGTTCTTGGCGAGGGGTTTTATGTCCTCGCGGGCGATGACGCGCTGGCCGACGGCCGCCTGTATGGTGACCTGGAAGAGCTGGCGGGGGATGAGCTTGCGGAGCCTCTGGACGAGTTTCCTCCCGCGGTAGTAGGCGACGCTGCGGTGGCATATTATGGAGAGGGCGTCCACCCTCTGGCCCGCGATGAGGATGTCCACCTTCACGAGGTCGGCCTTCTCGTAGCCGCGGAAGGTGTAGTCTATGGTGCCGTAGCCGCGGGTGGCGCTCTTCATCTTGTCGAAGAAGTCGTAGATTATCTCGGAGTAGGGGAAATCGTAGACGAGGACCACGCGGTTGGTGGAGAGGTAGCGGGTGTCCACGTATCGGGCGCGTTTTTCCTCGCAGAGTTTCATCATGGGGCCGATGGCTTCCTGGGGGACCATTATATCGGCGCGGACGATGGGTTCCCGTATTTCCTCTATGTGGCCGGGGTCGGGCATCCTGGCGGGGGAGTTGACCTCGACTATGGAGCCGTCCGTCTTCACCACCTGGTAGGTGACGTTTGGGGCGGTGGAGATGAGGGAGATTCCGAACTCGCGCTCGAGGCGTTCCTTGACTATCTCCATGTGGAGCAGGCCGAGGAAGCCGCAGAGGAAGCCGAAGCCGAGGGCGTCGGAGTTGATGGGCTCGAAGGTGAAGGCGGAGTCGTTGAGCGACAGCTTCTCCATGGACTTGCGGAGGTTGTCGAAGTTTTCGTTGTCGGTGGGGAAGATGCCGCAGTAAACCATTCTCTGGAGGGGGCGGTATCCGGGGAGGGGCTCGACGGCGTCGGCGGCGTCGGCGAGGGTGATGGTGTCTCCGACGCGGACGTCGCGCACGCTCTTTATCTGGGCGACGAGGTAGCCCACCTCTCCGCAGCGCAGCTCGCCGGTGCGGACCATGTCGGGGGCGAACTTGCCGAGCTCGCCTATCTCGTACTCCGCGCCGACGCCCATCATCCTGATGCGGTCGCCTTCCTTGAGGGAGCCGTCGAAGACGCGGAGGTAAACGATGACGCCGCGGTAGTCGTTGAAGGCCGCGTCGAAGATGAGGGCGCGGGGTGGGGCGTCGGGCCTGCCGCGGGGGGGCGGTATGCGCTTCACTATGGCTTCGATGAGCTCTTCCACGCCCTCGCCGGTCTTGGCGCTGGTGTAAACGGCGTCGGTGCAGTCGAGGCCGATGGTCTCCTCCACCTCCTCGGCGACATCGAGGGGGCGGGCGGTGGGGAGGTCGATTTTGTTTATGACGGGGATGACCTCGAGGTCGTACTCGAGGGCCATGTACACGTTGGCGACCGTCTGGGCCTCGACGCCCTGGGTCGCGTCCACGAGGAGGATGGCGCCCTCGCAGGCGGCGAGCGCACGGGAGACCTCGTAGGTGAAGTCCACGTGGCCGGGGCAGTCAATGAGGTTGAGCAGCCACTTCTCGCCGTCCACCTCGGCCTCTATGGAGACGGGATGGGCCTTGATGGTTATGCCGCGCTCGCGTTCGAGGTCCATGGAGTCGAGGAACTGCTCGCGCATCTCGCGGGGGGATATGGAGCCCGTTCTCTCGAGGAGCCTGTCGGCGAGGGTGGACTTGCCGTGGTCTATGTGCGCTATGATGCTGAAGTTGCGGATATGCTCGAGGTCTGTCATCGTCCTTGCCGTGCGGCGCCCGATTATAGGTCGTTTGGGGTGGCGTTCAAGGAAGCGGGGAACGAGGAGGGGGGCGGAAGAACCGCCCCCCTCGGTGGAAAGCCGTTTTCGCTCGCGGTCAGTCGAGCAGGGAGATGAACTTCCTGAGGACGGCCGCGGAAGCGGGGGTTACGTCGCCCGCGACGGCGGGGCTCACCGCGTAGTAGAGGGAGACGAGCTCCGCGCCGGAGGAGCTGGCTCCGAGGCGGGAGTCGCGGAAGGAGCAGAGCGTCTCCACGTCGCCCGCGAGGTAGGTGCCGAAGGCGGCCGTGGCGATGAAGCATCCGCCGCCGCCCCCGCCGGTGGTGGTGACGTTCTCGCTGCCCCCGCCGACGGCGGTGAGGGTTACCTTTCCGGCGAGCACCTCGCCGGCGGCCGGCTCGCCGTCGAAGGTGACGGGGTCGAAGGTTATGTCGTAGTCGCCCGCGGGGGCGCCGGCGCTGGTGTTGAAGTGGACGGTGAACGCCTCGGCGGGGAAGATGACCTGGGTGTTGCCGGAGAGCGTGACACGGAGGGTTCCGGCGTCGTTGTCGATCTGCACGTCCATCACCCAGCCGGTGAAGGCGCCGCCCTTCTCCACCGCGAGGGGCTCGGGCACGGAGAAGACCGCGGGATCGTAGTGGAGGACGCAACTATAGGTGGCGAAGGGCGCGGAGGGATTCAGCACCACGCGGAAGGCTACGGGCTCGCCGCATTCGCCCGTCGCGTCCATTCCGAACGTGTCGTAGGGCAGCGAGTACTTCTCGATGATGGAGAAGGTGTCGCTGGTGTAGTTCTTCGCCAGGTTCTCCAGGCTGGAGATGCGGACGCGGCAGGCGGGGTCCACGCCGGAGACGAACCAGTCGTATATGCCGTCGTTCTCCGTCTGGACCGCGACGACCTCCCAGCCCGCGCCGGAGCGGAAGACCTCTATCCTCACGAGGGGGATGGGGCCGCTCTCGCCGGAGAAGCTGGCGGGCTTCCAGCGGATGCGGCGGTAGGTTCCGGTCTCCCATATCTCGCCGCGGAAGGGCTCGATGATGTTCGTGCCGATGAGCTCGGATATGCGGAAGGGAGCGGGCGTTACGGCGACGAACTCGGGGTAGGTGACGGAGGATATCTTGATGAGGCAGTTCTCGCTGAGGGGCGCGGAGACCACCCAGGTGTGGTTGCCGTCGTTGGGGGTGTCGGAGATGATGGTCTCCCACGTTTGGCCGCCGTCGCGCGAGAGTTCGATGTCGGCGGTGAGGCCGGTGTTGCCCGAGGTGAACCACTTGATGTCCACCACCTCGCCGACGTAGAACGCCTCGCCGCCCACGGGGGACAAGAGGTAGATGCCGCGCGGGGCGGTGATGGTGAAGACGGCGTCGGACACGTCGCTGGCGGCGGGGTTGTTGACGGGGGATATGCGGACGAGGGCGCGGTCGGTGATGGGACCGGTGACCACCCAGGAGTAGTAGCCGATGTTCTGGGCGTTGTCGGCTATCGTCTCCCAGGTCTGGCCCGCGTCGCGGCTTATGTCTATCTTGATGAAGTTGCCCACGCCGCTGCCGCGCGAGTTCCAGGTGATGGAGACGCGCTCGCCCACGGTGTAGCTCTCGCCGCCGTTGGGCGAGGTGACGGCCAGTGCGGCGGTCTCGGAGATGGTGAAGAGGCCGTCGGTGGTGTCGGTGTAGGTGACGCCGCCGTAGGAGGTGGTTATCCTTATCTTGCAGTTGGTGGAGACGGGGGCGGTGGGTATCCAGTCGAAGTCGCCGTCGTTGTTCGTGCCGCCGGACACGGTCTCCCAGTTGATGCCGCCGTCGCGCGACAGCTCGATGGTGACGAAGAAGCCCACGAGGCCCTGGGTGTTCCACAATATCTTGGTGGGCGTGTCGATGTAGACCGTCTCGCCTCCGTTGGGATAGGTCACCTGGAAGACCGGCGTGTCGAATATGGCGAACGGGGGTGAGGACACGGCGAAGTTGCCCTGGCCGTCGTCTATCTTGATGAAGCACTTCCTGACACCATCCGTGTGCGGAGCGGTGACCACCCAGTCGTAGAAGTTGGTGAGCTTGGGGTTGATGGGGGTGGTGTTTATCTGTGTCCAGCTGATGCCGTAGTCGCGGGATATGTAGAGGTTCGCGTTGCCCACGGCGCCCTTGGCGACCCAGGTTATGTGCATGGTTTCGCCGATCATGTAATCCAGTTTGCCCGTTCCGCTCGGGTTTGTGATCGTGAAGCCCGGCGGCGCCACCTTGATGGTGAAGACGTTGTCCGACACGTCGAGAGTCGTGGGGGTGTTGGTGTCGGAGACCCTTATCAGGCACTGGGTGGAGGGCGGGGAGACGATGGTCCAGGAGTAGGTGCCTCCGTTGTTGTCGGGCACGTTGGTGGCGATGGTGTTCCAGGTGAAGCCGCCGTCGGTGGAGAGGGCGATGTCGGCGCCGGGGAGGGGGCCGTTGGTGACGGTCCAGGAGATGGTGAGGAAGTCGCCGGTGTAGAATGTCTCGCCTCCGTTGGGGTGGATGACGGTGATGGTGGGAGGCGGAGGCGGGGGGACGAAGGTTATGCAGGTGTAAGTGCTGGGGTAGCCGTCGGCGTTGGAGGCGCGGGTGTAACAGGTGAGGACGCAGGTGTTGCCGAGGGGATCGGGGCCGCAGATGCCGACGCCGGGATCGGCGTTTCCGTTGGTGCCGTCGGTCTCGTTGAGCGTGGAGTAGTACTGCAGGAGAATGGTGCCGTCGCTGCGGAGCACCGCCTGGCAGATGATCTGGCTGGTGATGTTGGCGCTGTAGTAGGCCATGTTCTGCCAGGTGACGACGAGCTCGGAGACGCCGGCGGAGTTGATGCCGTACATGAGCTGCGCGTTGAGGCAGGTCATGTCCTCCATCCAGACGCCGATGGTGGGAATGACGGTGTTGTCCGCGGCGAACCTGGGGAGGGAGCCCGCCGTCATGTCCCAGTTGGGGGAGTTGTTGGCGTCGTTCTCCTGGTACTTGCCGGCGTTGTCGTCGTTGACGAGGTGCAGGGCGCCGTTGGTGGAGATGTACACGCCGGTGTAAATCCTGCCGAAGAAGCGGAAATTGAAACCGATGGGCAGAGGGGTGGGCGCCGAGGAGGTGTCGTCGCTTTCGAAGGAATCGTCGTGCTGGGCCGTGAAGCCGTACTGGATGTTCTTCGCGGGGTTGTTGACGGTGCGCCAGTTGTAGGAGTTGCCGCCCTCGGCCACCGTGTCGACGGCGTAGTAGTTGAACGACGTGGCGGTGGGGCCCCACGTCGTAGCCCAGGCATTACCTGCGCAGGCTGTTACGAGCAGGAACAAAATAAGCGATGCTATTCTTTTCATGACATCCTCCCACGAGATTCCGACGGGTTCGGCCGGAACCGATGATTTTAGATCGTAGCGCGGGTTTGTCAAGGATAAACGCGCTTCGATCCCGTTCGTTACACCGCTTCCTTTCCAGAGAATTGTACACCTTTTCTCGCGTTCGTTGCAAGCGGGAAACGGGCTTTGAATTGACCGGAGCGCGCCTGCGGCTACAATTTTCGGACGTTGCGAAAGGACGAACGCATGAACGAGCCGGATCCGCTCCGGGACAGGCGGAGGAAACTCGAGCGAATAAGGGAGCTGGGGGTCGATCCCTTCGGCCGCCGCTTCGAGCCCAGCCACGACACGAGGACGCTCAAGGAGTCGTTCGAGGAGCACGAGGGGCGCGAGGTGGCGCTCGCGGGGAGGCTCACCGCCCTGCGGGACCACGGAAAGACGAAGTTCTGCGACCTGCAGGACCGCGAGGGGAAGATACAGCTCTACCTTCGGAAGAAGGACATAGGCGACGAGGCGTTCGAACTGCTCAGGAACGTCGAGGTGGGAGACATAGTCGGGGTGCGCGGCGAGTTGGGCCGGACGCGCATGGGCGAGGTGACGGTGTTCTGCCGGGAGTTCGTGCTGCTGTGCAAGGCGCTGCGGCCCCTTCCGGAGAAGTGGCACGGGCTGAAGGACGTGGGGCTCCGCTACCGCCGCCGCTACCTGGACCTGATAGCGAACAGGGACTCGTTCGGGACGTTCCTGAAGCGGTCCGCCATAATCCGCACGGTTCGCCGCGTGCTGGAGGAGGACGGCTACGTGGAGGTGGAGACGCCCATGATGCAGTCCATACCGGGCGGGGCGGCGGCCCGGCCGTTCGTCACCCACCACAACGCGCTGGACCTGGACCTGTACCTTCGTATAGCGCCGGAGCTCTTCTTGAAGCGGCTGCTCGTGGGCGGCCTGGAGAGGGTGTTCGAGCTGGGCAAGTGCTTCCGCAACGAGGGCGTCTCCACCCGGCACAACCCGGAATTCGACATGCTCGAGGTGTACCGGGCCTACGCCGACTACACCGACATGATGGAGCTGTGCGAGCGCATAGTGTGCCGGGTCTGCGAGGAGGTCCTGGGAGGCTACCGGGTCGAGTTCGGAGGGCGCGAGATAGACTTCAGCCCGCCTTGGCGCCGGGTGTACTACCTGGATCTCGTCAGGGAGCACGCGGGGATAGATCCGTGGGACGAGGCCGCGGCCCGGGCGGCGCTCGAGAGGGCGGGAGCGGAGGAGATACCTTCCGAGCACGACTTCGTGCTTCAGGAGATATTCGAGACGGTGGTGGAGGACAAGCTCGTGCAGCCCACCTTCGTGCTGGACCATCCCGCCGCCCTCACTCCGCTGTGCCGCACCAAGCCGGACGAACCTAGGCTGTCGGAACGGTTCGAGCTGTTCGTGGCCGGCATGGAGGTGGCGAACGCCTACACCGAGCTGAACGATCCCGACGTGCAGCGCGAGAACTTCGAGAGGCAACTCAGGAGAGGGGGAGAAGAGACCGCCGGCAAGCTGGACGAGGACTTCCTGCTCGCCCTGGAACACGGAATGCCCCCCGCCGGCGGCATGGGAATAGGCATAGACAGGCTCGTGATGCTTCTGACGGGCTCCACGAGCATAAGGGACGTCATACTCTTCCCGCTGCTTCGCCCGCGGCGGGGGGACTGACCGCTCACGAAGGGAACGCCGTCATGCCCGCCATCAGGATAAAGAACGGCCCTCAGAAGGGTTCCGTGTTCGAGATCCACGACGTCGGCCTCGTCATAGGAAGGGCCGAGGAGGCCGACATACGCCTGTTCGACCGCAAGGTGGAGGACTACCACGCGCGGGTTTACCGGATGGGGGAGATGTACTTCATCCGCAACCTGGCGGAGGACGGCTTCACCTACGTGAACGACGAGCCCGTCACCGAGGAGCTTCTCAGGGAGGGCGACGTGATACGGGTGGGGAGCACGCTCCTGGCGTTCGACAGTTCGCGGGCGACGATAAGGGCGGTGGAGGAGAGCGACTACCTGCTGGAGGACTTCATACCCGAGGCGGACGACAGCGACGTGCTCTCTCCCTCCATGGACGTGCCGGAGGGGACCTCCCGCTACCAGCGCGACCTGGAGGTGGTGCGGGAGTTCATAGAGCTCGGGGCGAAGGAGAAGAGCGCCCGCCGCTACATAGAGAACGCGGTCCGTTACATAACGGAGAAGATAGGCTGCGACTACGCGGCGGTGGTCACGGCGGAGGACGGCCGTTTCCGCTTCGAGGCGGTTTACAGCAGGCCGAACATCCGGGCGGCCGTCGCGGAACCGATACTGAAGCACGCCATGACGAGGGGCAAGCCCCTGCTCGTCGCGGACGCGGCGGGCGACGCGCGCTTCGCGCACCACCCGTCCGTGCAGGAAATGGACGTGCACTCCGTCATCTGCGTTCCCATGCTGGTGCGCAACGAGCCCATCGGGTGCCTCTACCTGGGCTACGAGGGGCTGAGCGGCGTGTTCACGCCGGAGGACCTGTACCTGGCCGAGGTGTTCGGGGTGCAGTTGGGGCTCGTGCTTCTGTATCTGGACAACTACGACAAGCAGACGCGGACGGTGTACTCGGTGGTGAAGGCGCTGACCCGGGCGCTGGACCTGCACGATCCGCTCATGATGGGCCATTCCGAGAGGGTGGGGGAGTACTCGAAGGCGGTGGCGTCATTCATGAAGCTGCCGGCGCGCGACGTAAACGACGTGTATCTCG
>QNBY01000017.1 GCA_003644275.1 Planctomycetota bacterium | reverse complement strand
CTTCACCCCCTCGCGCAGCAGGGCGAGATAGCCCTCCTCGGCGCGCCTCAACGCCTCCCGGTACGCGGCCTCCAGCCTCTCGTCCGCCGCCACTTCCGGCGGTATCACGAAACCCGCGTCGTCGAACCTCACGTACCTCTGCGACTGTTGCGAGTACGAGGCTATCCGGTGCCTCACGAGCTGGTGCGTCATCACCCGCGACACCCCCTCTATCCCGAAGGTGAAGGAAGCGTGCTCCAGCACCGAGTGGTGCCCCTGGCTCACGCACACCTTCACGAGCCTCGCCGTCTGTTCCTCGGAGAGCGCCTCCTGAAGCTCGCGTATCCCCGAATTGCTGTAGCAGAGCCTCGCCGCGGCGGCGACCGCGCGCTCGGGCTCGGGCGTGTGGCGCAGAAGTATCACGACGGGTTTCTCTATGTGCATTGTCGCCGTCCGGTAGGGGCCGGAATTGTGTAATTGTAGGCCCTTGCCCTCCGGCGGCAAGGGCGGTTTTTCTTTGACCGCCCGCCCCTCGTTCCTATAATTCCCCTCATGCGCCGCGGTTGCTGGGGAACTTCGGTCCTCGCCGCGTTCCTCCTCGTCTTCGTCTTCGCTTCCCTTCGGCCCGCCGCGGGCGAGGCCCTGGTCTCGCTCGACCGTTCCTCCCTCGGCGGGGTCTCCTCCCTCGGCGGAGGCTCGCTGAAGGGCGGCCCCCTGACCATCTCGTCCGAGTTCTGCGAGACGCGCCGGGGAGGCGGCGTCATCGTGTACAGCGGCGGCGTAACCGTCCGCTGGGACCGCTACACCCTCTACGCCGAGACGGTGGTCTTCTACCCCGAGAGCTCCTCCTTCTACGCCGAGGGCTGCGTGACGGTGGACGCGCCGGGCATGGCCCTCTGCTGCTCCTCGCTCTGGGCCGACCTCGAGCGCTCCCTCGCCTACGCCGAGAACGTCCGCCTGCACCTCGGCGTCCGCTCCGAGTGGCTCACCGACGACCTCCTCCTCGTCTTCCTCTCCCGGCGGGCCGCCATGTTGGGGGAGGGCGAGTTCGCCGCCGTCGGCAACGAGTTCTCCACCTGCGCCTTCTCGCCGCCGCACTGGGAGTTCGACACGCCGGATATCTACGTCTCGCGTTCCGGCGTCGCGGAGGCGAGGAAGGGCGTCGTCCGCATCGGCGGGCTGCCCGTCATGTACTTCCCGCGCGTGAGTTTCGGCACCGGCGGCGGAGGCGGCGCCCCCGTCAAGGTGGGCTTCGGGCGCACCTCCTGGCTCGGCGCCTTCGTGCGCGTCCGGCTCAGGGCGGCCGCAACCGGCCCAGTCACGCACTACGCCCTCGTGGACTACTTCTCCCGCCGCGGCTGGGGCCTGGGCTCCTTCCACCGCTACTCCTTTCCCTCCGGCCATTCCGGCTCCTTCCGCGCCTGGTACATCCGGGACGAGAACGACGACGACTACGTGGAGCGCCGCTACGAGTTCGAGCTCTACCACCGCGGCCCCGTCCGCTTCGGCGGCCCCTTCGACTCCACCGTCCTCACGGCCGAGGTCCACCGCCGCTCCGACCTCGTCGTCCACAAGGACTTCTTCCGTTCCGAGTGGCTCGTGGAGAAGGACCCCGAGAGCTACATCAACCTCCAGCAGGACTGGAGCGCCTCGTCGCTCTCCCTCGTCACCAAGGTGCGCCTGAACCGCTACCTCACCGAGACGGAATACCTCCCCGAGCTGGACTGGCGCGGCTACGGCTTCCCCCTGGGCGGCGGCGTGCTGCGCTCCGCCGCGGGCGCGGGCTTCCTCGAGCGTTCCCCCGCTTCCGCGGAGGGCGGCCCCGAGGGCTGGCGCGCCTGGACCGACCTCTCCTGGGAGCTCCCCCTCCGCTGGAGGAACAAGGCCGCCTTCGTCCCCGCCGCGGGGGTGAAGGCCCGCGCCTACTCCGGCCTCGACGGCCTGGAGCGCGACCAGAACGCCCTCGCCTACGTCTCCCTCTCCGCCGCCACCCGCCTCGTGGGCGAGCCCCATCTCTCCGGCGACCGCGGCTGGCGCCACGTCCTGTTGCCCTCCGTCGAGCTCACCGCCACGACCTCGCCCACCCTCGACCCCGCGGACCTTCCGCCCTTCGACGCCGTTGACCACCTCTACGAGGAACGCTCCGTCGCCGTGGTGCTCACCAGCGTGTTCGAGACCAAGTACCCCACCGCCGACGGCTGCGGCTACCGCGACAGGTTCCTGCTCCGGCTGCGGAACAAGATATACGCCCGCTGCGACGCCCGCGACTTCCTGAACGGCGGCGAGACGCTCGGCCCTCTCAACGCCTACTTCCGCTTCCGCTTCGACAAGGTCTTCGTCATCGGCGACGCGGACTACGACTGGAACGACGCCGCCTTCCCCACCGCCGGGGTGCGCGTGGGCTGGAACGCCCGCCCCACCCTCTCCTTCGAGTGGGGGGCCCGCTACGTCCGCCGCAACGTCTATTTCTCCGGCGACGACACCTTCGACACCCGCGTCGCCGTCCGCTGGCGCTCCGCGAAGAAGTGGTTCTACGCCGCCCGCTACTCCCGCCTCTTCACCCCCGGATACGAGGGCGACGTGGAGAACGTCTCCCTCACCATAGCCCGGCGCGGCCACGATTTCACCTTCACCTTCACCTTCGGCCTCGAGGACGGCGACGGCTTCCTGTACTTCTCGTTTTCCCCCAACTTCCTCTACGACGCCTCCACGAGACTCCGGTCCTCCGATTACAGATGAGGGAGGTTCCATGGCCAAGGCTCTTTTCCCCGGCAGTTTCGATCCCGTAACCTACGGGCACCTCGACGTCATACGGAGGGCGGCCCGCATATTCGACACCCTCGAGGTGGCCGTCTCGGTGAACGCCGCCAAGTCCCCCATCTTCTCCGTCGAGGAAAGGGTGGAGATGCTCGCCGAGCTCGTCGCCGACATCCCCAACGTCAGCGTCTCCTCCTTCTGCGGCGTCACCGTGGAGTACATGAAGTCCCGCGGCGTCCGGGCGCTCGTGAGGGGCATACGCACCTTCTCCGACTTCGAGTACGAGGCCGCCCTGGCGAACGCCAACCGCCGCCTCGCCCCCGACATCGAGACGGTATTCATCATGAGCGGCACCGAGTACTCCTTCGTCAGCTCCCGCATGATACGCGAGCTCGCCCAGCTCGAGGGAAACGTAACCGCCTTCGTCCCTCCTTCCGTCGCCGAGAGGCTCGTCGCGCGCGTCCGCGAGCTCAACGGCTCGGGCCGCTGAGGCCCCCCTTTCCTTGACGGTTCGCCTCCCCCGGGGTAGAATGGTTCCGGAGGTGTTGCGATGGACGATTACTTCCCGAAAGAGATGAACGGCGGCGGCGATGACGCCCCCATGTTCAGCGAGATATTCAACCTCGACCCCAACGAAACCGCCGTGCCCGTTCCCCGCGAGGAAACCCGCCTCTCCGAGAGCGAGATAATAGAGAAGTTCCACCGCATCCTGCGCGTCGCGAAGGACATAAAGGCCTCGGACGTATTCCTCAAGGTGGGCGTCCCGCCCGCCATACGCCTCGACGGCATCATCCAGTTCCTCAAGTTCGACGACATAACCGAGAGGGAGACGCGCATCATCCTCGAGTCCATCTGCGACCGCTACCTGCTGGAGGAGTTCCGCAACGAGCACGAGGTGGACACCGCCTACCAGGTGGAGGACATAGGCCGCTTCCGCGTCAACGCCTTCCTCCAGCGCGGTTACATCGGCTTCGTCTTCCGTCTCGTCCGTTTCGAAATACCCACCTTCGAACAGCTCAACCTCCCCGTCGAGCCCCTCATGCGCATAGCGGGCGAGCGCCGCGGCCTCGTGCTCGTCACCGGCGTCGCGGGCTCCGGAAAGTCCACCACCCTCGCCTCGTTCATCGAGTACATAAACCAGAACTTCAACCGCCACATAATCACCATCGAGGACCCCATAGAGTTCATCTACACCGACAAGCGCTCCATCGTCGAGCAGCGCGAGATAGGCATGGACACCCGGTCCTTCTCCACCGCGCTGAAACACGTCGTGCGCCAGTCGCCGGACGTCATACTCATCGGCGAGATGCGCGACAAGGACACCATGGAGGCCGCCATCAACGCCGCGGAGACCGGCCACCTCGTCTTCTCCACCCTCCACAGCACCAACGCCTCCCAGACGGTGGACCGAATACTCAATTTCTTCCCGCCCCACCAGCACAACCTCATCCGCCTCCAGCTCTCCATGGTGCTGAAGGGCGTCATATCGCAGAGGCTCATCAAGCGCATAGACAGCCTCGGCCGCGTCCCCGCCGTCGAGGTGATGACCCTCTCGCCCACCGTCCGAAAGGTGCTCGAGGAAGGGCGCTTCGCCGAGCTGCCCAAGATCATCGAGGAAAGCGAGTACTTCGGGATGCAGAGCTTCAACCAGTCCCTCGTCTCCCTCGTCAAGAAGAAGATGATCACCCGCGAGGACGCCCTCGCCAATTCCGACGACCCCGACAAGCTCCTCCTCGAATTCCGCGGCGTATCCAAGAGCTCCGGCCACCAGGACATAGACGACGCGAAGAAGAAGGCGGCCGACAAGCGCCGCAAGCGCAGCAAGGACCTTCTCGGAGACTGACCTTTCCGCGCAACAAACAACGCGCTATAATGTCCAATTGTGTGAAGTGAGGCCACCCGAAAGGCAAAGGAAGGTCCCGCCATGAGAGGCAGAGGGCTGAAGATACTGCTCATCCTCGTTGACCTTGCGCTCATCGCCGCCCTGGCCGGTGAGGTCTGGGCCTTTTCCAACGACAAGGTGAAAATGCGCGTCCCCGCCGCCCTCCAGGGCGTGGAGATGTCGCGCTTCGTGCCTTCCCGCAACCGCCGCTATCTCACCGACGCCGACCTCTCCCTCGTCGCCAAGGCGCTCTCCCCCGAACCCGTCAAGACCGTCGAGCCCGTGAAGGGCGGAGATGGAGCCGGCTCCGGCTCCAAGGAAATCTCCGAGCTCGGCGACCTCGTCGTCATCGGCGTCATTCTCGACACCGAGAGCCCCTCCGACAGCATCGCCGTGCTCTACGACAAGAAGTCCGGCGAGCAGGAAAACCTCTTCGTGGGCGACGAGTACAAGGGCTGGAAGCTCGTGAAGGTCATAGACCGCCTCACCGTCCTCCTCGAGCGCGACGGCGAGAGGAAGGAAGTGAAGAAGGCGGACGACGTTCTGGCCCTCCTCGCCTCCTCCTCCGGTTCCGGCGGTGCCGGGGCCGCCGCGGGGAGGCCCGGGGCTCCCCGTTCCGCCCCCGCCTCCCGCATCCCTTCGCGCACCGCGCCCTCCGGCTACCGGAGCGGCCGCTCCCCCTTCGGCACCCCCACCGCAGGGAGGACCACCCGCCCCCGCAACATCGTGCGCAACATAAACCGCGAGTTCCTCCGCCGCCTCGCCAAGACCTACGACAAGCGCATACAGGAAGTGTACGCCAAGCCCTTCATCGTCAACGGCCGCTCCATCGGCATGAAGGTCACCCGCATAGACCCCAAGTCCCCCCTCATGACCTTCGGTATCCAGCCCGGCGACATCATCAAGTCCTGGAACGGCATCCCCATCACCAGCGAGCGCCAGTGCCTCGAACTCGCCGCCAAGTACCGCAACAACGTCAACGCCATTCCCCAGCGCAACGAGGTGGTCGTAATCCGCAACGGCGCCGAGATACGCATGACCGTCAACCTGCGCTGAGCATTTCCCGTCCCGCTCCCGCGCCGACCGCCCCCGCTCCGCCGGGGGCGTTGTAACATGGCCCCCGTTCGGTTGTTTCTTCCCCTTGCGGCTTCCGCCGGATACGTCAAGAGAAAACCGAACACGAGAAAAAGGAGAATGCCATGAGAAACACGGTGATCGTCCTGTCCCTGCTCGCTGCGGCCGTCGTCGCCTGGTGGTTCGTCTCCTCCCGGCGCCCCTCCGGTCCCGCCGAGGGCGGCGGCGAGGTGGTGGTGTACGTCGCACACGACAAAGACTACGCCGTCCCCCTCTTCCAGCAGTTCGAGCGCGAGACGGGCATCCGCGTCAACGCCCGCTACGATACCGAGGCCGACAAGACCATCGGCCACGTCCAGCGCCTCCTCGCCGAGCGCGACAACCCCCGCTGCGACCTCCACTGGAACAACGAGCCCATGCACACCATCCGCCTCGCGGGGGAGGGCATATACGCCCCCTACCACTCCCCGCTGGCCGGTAAGATACCCCCCGTCTTCAGGGACCCCAACGGCCTGTGGACCGGCTTCGCGGCCCGCGCCCGCGTCATCGTCTATCACACCGCCACCCCCGGCGCCGACCGCATACGCTCCCTCGCCGACTTCCTCAAGCCCGAGTACAAGGGCAAACTCTGCATCGCCCGCCCCCGCGCCGGCTCCACGCAGACCCACATGGCCGTCCTCTATTCCCTCTGGGGCCGCGAGAAGTTCCTCGCCTGGCTCCGCGGCCTCATCGCGAACGACGTCAAGTTCCTCGAGAGCAACTCCAAGGTGGCCGATTCCGTCGCCAACGGCGTCTTCATGGCCGGCCTCACCGACACCGACGACGTCATCTCCCGCAAGGAAAACCGCGGCCTCGCCTGCGACCTCATCTTCCCCGACGCCGACGGCATGGGCACCCTCGTCTTCCCCAACACCCTCGCCATTGTGAAGGGCGCGCCTCATCCCGAGAACGCGAAAAAACTGTACGATTGGCTCCTGGCGCGCGAGCTCGAGCTCTGCATGAGCCCCTCCGCCCAGATACCGCTCAGCGAGGACGTGAGCGCCCCCACCGGCCGCTTCTCCATCTCCGACATCAAGCACATGCAGGTGGACTGGGCGAAGGTGGCCGCCGTGCGCGACGAATGCGTGAAACTCCTCAGCGAGGAACTCTCGAAATAGGTACGACTTGAGGCCCCCCTCCGTCCGGTCCATCCCCGCGCTTCTCCCCCGCCTGCTCGCTTTCGCGCTGCTGGGCGTCTTCTCGTTCCTCCCCATACTCGTCATCGCATACGGCATCGTCTTCCCCCCCGGAGAGGCCGCTTCCGGCGGCCTCTCCCTCTTCTTCGAGACGATGGGCTCGCCCCGCATCTGGAGGATAATCGGCTCCAACGCCCTCATGGCCCTCGCCGCCACCGCCCTCGCCGCCTCGGCCGCGCTTCCCGCCGCGTGGTTCGCCGCCCGCACCGACGCGCCCCTGAGAAAGCTCTTTCTCTGGACCGCCTTCCTCCCGCTCCTCGTCCCCTCCCACATCACCGCCTATTCCTGGATGCAGCTCATGCGGGTGCTGGGCTCGCCGGACGCCCCCCTCGTGGACTACTTCAACGCCCCGTTCTGCACCTTCGTCCTCGCCCTCTACTACTTCCCCGTGCTGTTCTACGGCGCCTTCGCGGCCTTCCGCTCGGTGGACGCCTCCGAGGAACAGGCGGCCCTGCTCTTCCGCCCCTTCCGCAGCGTGCTGTTCGGCGTGGTGTTCCGCCGGGCCTTCCCCTGGCTCCTCGCCTCCACAGCGCTCATCTTCCTCCTCTCGTTCGTGGAGTACGGCATACCCGCCCTCCTCACGGTGGACACCTTCGTGGGCGAGCTGTTCGTCATCGTCTCCTCCTTCCTCGACATCAACAGCGCGCTCGCCATAAGCCTCACGCTGGTGCTGGTGGTCTGCCTCGCGGGATGGCCCGTCTTCCGCCGCCTGCCGGTGAAGTACTTCTTCTCCCCCTCCGTGCGGCGGGAGAGCGTGCGCTACTCGCTCGGCCGCTGGCGTTTCGCCGCCTCGGCCTTCCTGTTGCTGCTGCTCTCCCTCACGCTGTTCGTGCCGCTCGCGGCGCTGGTGATACGCGCCTTCGCCCTCAGCGGCGACCCCACCTCCGTCGAGCCCTCCCACTTCGCCGGGCTCAAGTTCTTCCGCGAGGCGATAACCTTCGCCCGCGACGACATCAAGGTCTCCGTCGTGGTGGCGTTCATGGCCGCGGCCGTCTCCGTCCTCGTGGGCCTTCCCGTCGCGCGGGCACTCACCGCCGGAACGGGCCGCACCCCCTACCTGCTCTACGTCCTCGTGGCCGCCGCCTTCGTCGTCCCCGGAACCGTCTTCGGGACCGGCGTACTCCAGATATACAACCGCCCCTCGCTCGACGCCGTCTATTCCTCCCCCGCTATAATCTTCCTCGCGCACGTCGGCCGTTTCATGCCCCTCGCCGTGCTCCTGCTCGCCGCCGGAATGTCCCGCGCGGGCTTCCGCGGCGAGTTCGTCGCCCGCCTCCACGGCGTCTCGCCCTTCCGCGCCTGGGCCGACGTCTTCCTCCCCTCCGTCAAGTTCGAGTTCTGGCTGGCCTTCCTCGCCGTGGCCGTCTTCTCCATGGGCGAGCTCAGCGCCACCGTCCTCGTCTCCCCCGCGGGCTCGTCCACCGCCACCGCCTCCCTCTTCATCATGATGCACTACGGCAACGAGGAGCGCGTCTCAGCCCTCTGCCTCATCCAGATTGCGATAGTGGTCGTGCCGGTGGTGGTGTTCTCCCTGTTGCACCTCCCCGAAATGCTCTCCCGCAGGAGGTCCTGATGCCCGAGATAAAAGTGCGCTCCCTCTCGGTGGCCTACGGCGGCGAAAAGGTGCTCGACCGCCTGGACCTCACCGTCCGGGACGGCGAGCTCTTCGTCCTGCTCGGCCCCTCCGGCGCGGGCAAGACCACCCTCGTCAACGTGATAACCGGCTTCGTCAGGCCCCTCGAGGGCTCGGTGGACGTCGGCGGCCGCACCGTCGCCTCACCCTCCGTCGCCGTCCCTCCCTCCTCCCGCGGCCTCTCCGCCGTCTTCCAGGACGGCGCGCTCTGGCCCCACATGACGGTGCTGCAGCACCTGCTCTTCGTGCTCGAGGGCAAGATGCCCCGCTCCGAGGCGCGCCGGCGCGCTGCGGAGTTCCTCGCCATGGTGAAGCTGGAGGGCTTCGAGGACCGCCACCCCGACGAGCTCTCCGGCGGCGAGCGCCAGCGCGTCGCCCTCGCCAGGGCCCTCGTCACCGGCAACTCCGTCCTCCTCCTCGACGAGCCCTTCTCCAACCTCGACCGCCCCCTCGCGCGCGAGCTCATCGAGGACGTCGCCGCCCTGCACCGCAGGCTCGACCTCACCACCCTCCTCGTAACGCATTCCCAGGAAGACGCCCTCCTCCTCGCCGACCGCATGGGCGTCATCCGCGCCGGCCGCCTCCTCCAGACGGGCAGGCCGGAGGAAATATACCACTCCCCGCGCGACCTGTTCGTGGCCGGCTTCCTCGGCGACAACAACTTCCTCCCCGCCCGCTGCGACGGCCGCGGCACGCTCTCCACCCCACTCGGCGATCTCCCCTTCCGCGGCGACGAGGGCGACTACGTCCTCTGCGTGCGCCCCGCCGCCCTCTCGCCCTCCCGCGACGGCAAAGGCGTCCCCGGAAGGCTGCTCGCCTCCCGCTTCATGGGCGACGGTTGGAGGGGAAAGGTCCGCCTGGACGGCGGCGCCGAGCTCCACGTGGACTTCGGCGCTTCGCCTCCCGAGCCCGGCGAGTGGTTCATCCGCCTCACCGGCCCCTGGACGGCGCTCCCCGAGGAAGGCTGATATTCCCTATTCCTTCTTCCCCGCGGGCTTCTTCCCGCTGAAACGGTAGGGCGGGGGATCTTCCAGCACGCGCGTGTACTGGTCCTCGTTCGAGTAGAAGTAGTCGAACTTCAGCATCACCTTCACCGAGCCCGACGCCGTGGGATAGGGGAACACCCGCTCCACCGCCGAGTCCGGCTTTATCTCCATCAGCTTCATGTTCCGCGGTTGGTTGGAGCCCTCGCGGATTATCCATTTCGCCATCTCCCCCGCCTGTTTCCCCTTCTCGTCGTAGAAGGTCACCTCCACCCACAGCGCCCGGTTGTGGCGTTCGGCCGGGAACAGGTGCCCCGACTTCGTGTTCGCCACCCTCACCTTCACCCCGTCGTCGCCCAACTCCACCGAGAAGTCGTAGCCCGTCTTTATGAAGGTGTAGGTGTGCGCCCCCTTCCAGAAGTGGACGCGCGTCTTGCGGACCGGCCCGTCCGGCACTATCGGCCGCTCCACCTCGTCCATGTGGCACGCCTTGCAGCCCTTCCCCTCCTTGAAGAAGCTCGAGAGCCTCCAGTCGTCGTACTGGTTCGGATGGCACTCCCAGCACTGCGCGTCGGTGGCTATGTCCTCATAGTAGATGGGATAGCAGCCGTCCTGCATGTTGACGGTGAGCCCCCTCGGGGCCAGTATCCCCTGCGGCGAGTAGTGGCAGGTGAGGCAGTTTATGCCGCTCTCCTTGTCCTCGTCCTCGCTCCTGGCGACGAGCCTCGGCTTCTTGCCGTCCTCCATGAGCGGCCTGGGAAGGTGGCAGGCCCGGCATTCCTGGTCGCGGTAGCATCCCCAGGAGAGCTGCACCCAGGGATCCGTCCACGCCATGCGGTGCCAGGAACGCTCCCACTCCTTGTATATCTGCGGGTGGCACTTCCTGCAGTCCTTGTAGGAAGCGAACTTCACCTTGGCGTTCCCCGCCGTCGCCGCGAGGGAGAGTTTCGGCCGCTTCACCCCCGGCGGGGTGCTCCCGGCGAATATGTAGGCCAGAAAAGCCGCCATCAGCAGGGCGAGCACCAGGGCGGCGGCTTTCGTCAATCGCTCCATGCGGCCTCCAAAAAAAGTTCCTCGTCCTCAAACAACGTTATAATAATCGAGTTACGCGCCCGGCAAGGCGATGCATCCGCGAAGGGAAGCCGCTCTGAAAAGTGTAACAACCCGCCGCCGTCGGCGTTGTATATGTTCGGAGACCAGCCGAACGGAGGAAGCCCCATGAAAAAGATGGTATTGTTCATTGCGATCCTTCTCGCCATTGCGGTGTGCGAATGGCAAGAAGCGGCCAGCAAATGCTGTCCGCCCCCGCCCGTCACCACGGGGCCCGGAAGAACGCTCCCCAGATCGGGCCGTACCTCGCCGCCCGTCAGCAACCTCACCCTG
>QNBY01000016.1 GCA_003644275.1 Planctomycetota bacterium | reverse complement strand
CGGAGAGGGAGGGAGCGGGACCGGCCGGTGGGCGGGGTTCGGGGAGGAAGCGGGCGGCGTTCGCGGAATAGAAGCCGCGCCAGTCGAAACGGAAATCGGCCCTGCACGCACCTTGCAGGAAAAAGAAGACGAAGAAGGCGGTCGAGAAGAGGGCGATTTTCTTCAGGTTCATGGAAACGCACTTATAATACTCCCCTGTCGTTCGTATCAACGGCAAGGAAGCAGGCGGAAGGGAACCTGAAGGTTCATTCGATAAAACGGTCGGACCGCGCGAGGGAAGGACGGCCGGTCCATCGAGGGAAAGAGCACGGCATAACAGGGATGGCAACAAGGAACCCGCATCCCCCCAAGATATTGATAGCCAGCGACGACGAAGCGTGGCTGGGCTCGGTGAGCCGCGCTTTCACGGCGGAGGGCTACATAGTCCGCACGGCGAGGACGGGCCAGAGCGCTTTCGATCTGCTCCAGACGGAGCGGTTCGACATAGCGGTGTTCTCGATGGACATGCCGAAGATGGGCGGGCTGGAGGTGCTCCGGCGGGTGCGCGAATCCCACTTCATAGCCGGATTGCCCGTGGTCCTCACCGGGCCGGACGACGGCCTCCACGCGCTGAGGACGGCATGGGAGGCCGGCGCGGACGACTACATACGTATTCCCCTGAGCATTCCGATGTTCCTGCTCCGCACGGCCATGGTCCTGGGACGCGCGGAGAGGATGGACCCTCTCACCCAGGCGACCATAACGGGCCGTTTCTCGGCGAGGGTGTGCGCGGAGATATTCCAGCTGTTCAACAGGGCCAAACGGACGGGCCTGTTGCGGGTGGTGAACGGGCCTTCCGTGACGAGCCTGTGGTTCGAGAACGGGGAGATAGTCTTCGCGCACGACGACACGGACGAGGGGCTTCAGGCCGTTTACAACCTGGTTCGGACGGCGGACGCGCGCTTCGAGTTCCTGGAAGGCGAAAAGGCCCCCGGCCGCAACGTGAACCGGCCGTTCATGTTCCTCGTTCTCGAATTCGCCCGCAAGCTGGACACCTACGTAGCCTCGAGACGCAAGACGATAGGAGACGAGCTCGAGCGGGAGGAGAAGCGGCTGAACGCGCTGGAGGAGAAGGGGGCGAGGAAATACCTTCCCGACCTGATAGAGAACTCCCGCAAGGTGGTGGAGTCGGTCCGCAGGAGGCTCGCCGAGAGGCGGGTGGAGCGGGCCTACGAATCGGTGCGGAAGCTCCACGAGAGCATCGACTGGATGGAGCTGGAGCTCGAGCGGCTTCTCAAGGGCGAGAGCGACCTGAAGCGGGCGACCGCGCGTCTCAGGAGGACCGCGGCGGGAAGGAAGGAAGCGGCGGAGACCGCTTCGACCGCCGTGGCCGCCCCGGAAGCGCCCTCCCCTGCCGAGGAGAAGGCGGAGGAGGAAAGGGAGGAGAAGGCGGGCGGCGAGGAGGAACCGCGGGAGGAGAGGCCCGAGCCCGAGCCGGAAGCGGCCGGGAAGGAGCCCGCCCCGCCAGAGGAACCCGAGGAACCGGCGGCAGCCGGAGAGCCCGAGGCGAAGGAAGCCGCCGAGGCCGCCTTGCAGGAGGAGACGGCCGGGGGCGAGGGCGAGACCGGCGGGGAAGCGGCCGAAGGCGTGAAGACGGCCGCCGAGGAGGCGGAAGCCGCAGGCGAAGCCGAACCCGCCGCCGTCGAGGGGGAGAGCGCCGCGAGCGGGGAAGAGGAGGAAGGGGAGGAAGAGAAGATCGACACCCGCGAGTTCCTGCTCGCCGGTCTGAAGCGGGAGGCGAACGGGAACGGCGGGGAGGCGGAAGCGGCGGAGGCCGAGGGGGCGGTGGCCGCGGTGATGGAATCCACGCTGAAGCTCACCGGTGCCGCCGAGGGAGAAGAGAAGGGGAAAGAGGAGGAGCCGGCGCAAGAGGAGGAGGCCGAGGACGAAAAGGCCGAAGTCGAAGCCGCGCCGCGCCTGATACAGAGGTTTCCGCCCGACATAGTGGAGATGATGCAGGCGGAGCTCGCGCGGGACGAGCCGCCCCTCTCCTCGCCCAGGGCGTTCGCGGAGCTCAAGGCCAACATACGGCGCACGCTCAAGCCGCGGACGGTGGGGATGGACGACATCGTGAAGGTGCTGTCCGAGGCGTTCTACTCGCGGGCGAACGTGCTCTCGGTGCTGGTGTCCGGCAGGCCGGAGGAGCTGGCGCGGTTCTTCACGCGGGCGACGGAGCGCGTGCTCGCCCCGCCGGACGAGGAGAGCGCCTATCTCGTGAAGGTGCCGGGCGGACTGGACCACACCCTCTACATAGTCGGGATGAGATACGACGTCATGGACTCGTTCGAGGCGGAGAACATACTCGACCGGTGCATGGCGGCGGTGCTACTGGGCTCGCCGGACGAACTCAGCGCGGACCTCGTGGTGGACGCGCTCTCGCTCACGCTGGTGAAGTACAGGCGGACGCGGGTGTTCGTCACGGGAGCGGAAGGCACGCTGCCGCGGAAGGTGGGGCTGGCGCTGGAGCGGTATTCGCTGCCCCCGGAATGCAGGCGGATGGATTTCGACTACGGCACGGAATCGGCCAGGGAGTTGCTGTCGGACGTCATAACGGCGCTCCACGAGGGCTGATGCGGAAGGAAAAACCCGAACACTTCACTTGTCACATTTTTTTCGGGTATTAGAATAGACGGTGACCACTGTGCAGCGGGGCTCGAGATGATAATAAAGTGCGCCGAGTGCAACATAGACTACGACGTGACCGGCCTGAAACCCGGGACGCGGATAAGGTGCAGGGAATGTTCCCGGTATCTCACGGTGCCCGGGGGGAAGGTTGTGGCCTGCCTGTCGTGCGGCCAGCTCTTCAGCTCCCGGCCGATGCGGCCGGGCGTGCGTTTTCGGTGCAACAAATGCGGGACGGTGATGGAGATGGGGCGGGACGGGGTTCCCCGCATCGCCCGCAACACGACGGGCAGCAAGCGCATACACGCGGTGGAGGAGGCGCGCGAGGGTTCCGATCCCGGCGTGCGCGAGGTGGAGGCCACGAAGAAGTACGGGGCGGACAGGCAGGCGCAGCGCAAGGCGCCGCCTCCCACCGTGAGGCGTTTCCCCCAGAAGGAGAAGGAGACGCCGGAGGAGATATTCAAGAAGTACAAGATCCGCGCCGCCTTCATGGTGGGCGAGGACGGGACGTTGCTGTCCGCGCTCTCGGAAGACGCGTTCGACGCCGAGATGATCTCGAACGCCGCCTACTATCTCGACGGCGCGCGCAATTTCTTCGCCGCTCAGTTCGGCGCGCAGGCGGAGGCGGCGAGGTTAGAGCTCGGCGAGGTGAAACTTCGCATGAGGAAGATCGGAGACCGCCTGCTCATGACCGTGTCCTCCGGCCGGTACGACGGAGAGGCGGACGAGACAATAGCAGGCGCGCTGGAGAAGAGCTCCGATCTGCGGATGAAATAACGGCAAGAAGGGGGCTTTTTGCCCGCCGGCGAGAGAGAGTATCCAGGATTCAAGACCACGCTCGATTCCGTGCGCATCATCCTGCGGTGGCAGGTGCTGCTCACGGCCTTCGCGGTGTGCGCGGTGTTCTGCGAAGCGGCGACGATGTTTTTGCTGAAGCTCGCCGCGCACGCGGGCGAGGGGTTCGACTGGCAGACGGCGCTGGCGGGGGGAACGGTGTCGCTGCTGGCGCTCTGCTGGGGGGGATATCTGGTGTCCCATGAGGCGGACGCCCTGCTGTTTCCGACCGAAAACGACCGGCGTTTCGGGCGGGTGCTGGCCGAAAAGCCGCTGCACTTCCTGCTTCCGCCGGTGCTCTTCGCCTGCGCGTTCGCGGCCGTCTTCTTCCTGCAGGTCGGGATAGCGGCGCTCATGGAGGCGGCGTCCCTGCCCGCCGCGGTGTTTCCCCTGCTGTTCGTCGCGCAGTTCGCGGCGGGAGCGGGCCAGGCACTGCTGGCGGCCTTCCTGTTGCTGTTCGCCTTCTTGTGGGTGCCGCACGTCTCGCTGAGGGGGGGGTTGCCGACGGATTCCTTCCGCTCGTTCTCGCGGCTGCTGAGCGACCGGACGTTCAGGGCCCTGAGCATAACCTTCCTGTGGCTTGTGATAAGCCTGCTTCTGTTCTGGTACGTGTTCTTCCCGGCGTGGAAGGTGGTGGCCGCCGGGACGCTGAAAGCATCGCGGATGGCGATGGGAGAGAGGTTCGACGAGGAAGTGGTGGGTGAGGACAACCTGTTGTCCTGCGTGGTGGAGGCGATAGAGAGCGACGCCCTCACGCCCGGGACGACGGTGAAGAGGTTCGCGGCCTCGCTGGGCGCGCTCCGCAGGAAGCTGGGGCGGGAGATAGATCCGTTCAACGCGCGGGGCATGTCCACCGCGGGGCTCTTGTTCCTGGTGGCGATAGTTTTCACGCTCGCGGCGCCGGCCGCGCTGTCGCTGGCGGTGTTCGCGGCGGCGGGGGCCTACGCCTACCGGGTGATGATCGCCCGGCCGGGGGAGACGGGGACGGTGCCCGCGGTTTCGGATCCCGTGCTGGGGAGCGGGACGGGGGGGGCGTCGGTCCCGGCGGACGACGAGGACACCTTCATCGAGGAGATAGCGCCGGAGCCCATGGACCTGGAGGGCGGCCGTTCCGCCGCGCGGACCGGCGAGGCGCAGGCGCTCGAGAAGTTCGTGGACTTCGACTACGGCTTCAAGGAGAAGGACGAGAAGCGCACCGCGCCGCCGGTGGCGGACAAGCCCTTCCAGCCCAAGCCCCGCAAGGGGGAGGGGGCGGGCGAGGCGAAGCCCTACGAGGAGGGGAGGAACGGCCGCAAGCTCCGCGAACCCAAGCCGCAGCACGCGCCCGGCGAGGGCGGGGGCGAGAAGGGCGGCGACGAGGAAGGCGACTACACCATCTTCGATCTTCTCGGCAAGGACAGCGACTGAGCTTTTTTCGTGTGCTCCGCTTCACAATCGATAAAATAATCCCGAATAGCCGGAAGGCACACGAGCGACGAGAAAGGAGCAAAGCCATGCCGGAATCGGGCTCTCTCGTGTTGTGCATAAACCCGGGTTCGACCTCCACCAAGGTGGGCCTTTACCGGGACGGGGAACCCGTGAAGACCGTCAAGATCGAGCACCGCCCGGAGGAGCTGAAGGGCTTCGGGCGCGTGGCGGACCAGCTCGAGTACCGCGCGGGGCTGGTTGAGGACTTCCTCGCCGAGAACGGCGTGGACGCCGCGGAGCTCTCGGCGGTGGTGGGCCGGGGGGGCATGATGAAACCCATACCCGGCGGGACCTACCTCGTGAACGAGGTGATGAAGCGCGACCTTGCGGAGTACGCCCTGAAGTACTACGGCTCGGAGCACATAGCGAACCTGGGCGCGGCGCTCGCGGAGCGGATAGCCCGGCACGGGAAGGCGCTTGCGCTGGTGGTGGATCCCATCTCCACCGACGACTTCATCCCGGTCTCGCGCATATCCGGCGTGCCGGAGGTGGAGCGGGTGTCGCTCATGCACTCGCTGAACCTGCGGGCGAAGGCGCGGAAGGCGGCGGCCGAGGCGGGCAAGAGCTTCGAGGAGTCGAACATGGTGGGCTGCCACCTCGGCGGGGGCATCTCCATGGCGGCCTTCGAGAAGGGGAAGGCGATAGACTCCAACCACGGCCTGCTGGGATACGGTCCGTTCTCGCCGCAGAGGGCGGGGACGCTGGCCATTTCCGCGGTGATGGACTTCTGCTTCAGCGGGAAGTACACGGCGGCGGATCTCAGGAAGAAGTTCGGCAAGAACTCCGGCCTGATAGCGTATCTGGGGACCGACGACGGGCGGGAGATACGGAAGCGGATAGAGAGCGGCGACAAGCTCGCGAGGCTCGTGTACGAGGCGATGGCCATCCAGATAGCGAAGGAGCTGGGCGGTCTCGCGGCGGTGCTGAAGGGTGAGGTGGACTGCATCTTCCTCACGGGCGGGCTCGCGAACGACTACATACTCACGGCCTGGGTGGAGGAGCGCGTGCGGTTCATAGCGCCGGTGCGCATCTATCCCGGCGAGGACGAGCTGGAGGCGATGGCCGAGGGCGCGTTCCGCGTGCTCCGGGGCGAGGAGGAGCCGAAGGAGTACACGGAGGACGACTCGCTGAAGGCCAGGCTGGAGGATCCGGAGAGGTTCAAGGTCCTCAACAACATCGGGTAACCGGTAAGGAGGCGCGATGGTCCTCAAGAATTTCGAGGAGATAAGGGAGCGCGCCCGGGAGGCCGGGCGGCAGACGCTGGCGGTCGTGGAGGCCGCGGACGCCGAGGTGCTGAAGGCGTGCCGCGAGGCGAAGGACGCGGGGATAGCGGACTCCATCCTCATCGGCCGGGCGGAGGAGATAAGGCGGGCGGCGGCGGAAGCGGGCATCGGCCTCGACGGGCTGGAGCTCCACGAAGCCGCGCCCGACGAGGGCGTGAAGGCGGCCGCGGCGCTGGTGCGCGAGGGATCGGCCACCATGCTCATGAAGGGGCACATCTCCACCGGCGCGATAATGAAGGGCGTTCTGGACAAGGAGAACGGGCTCCGGGTGGGGGCGATACTCTCCCACACGATGGTGGCGCAGGCGGACCACTACGGCCGGCTGTTGCTGCTGAGCGACGCGGGCCTGAACATAGCGCCGGACGCGGACGTGTTGGAGGCGATAATAAGGAACGCCGTCACGGTGGCGCACTGCCTGGGGATGGAAGAGCCCAAGGTGGCGTGCCTGTCGGCGATAGAGGTGGTGAACCCGAAGATACCGTCCACCGAGCTGTGCGCGGAGATGCGGCGCCGGTACGAGGCGGGCGCGTTCGAGGGGTGCGTGGTGGACGGGCCGATGGCGCTCGACCTCGCGCTCTCGGAGTTCGCCGTGAAGGCGAAGGGCTACCCGCCGGAGCGCGGCGTCGCGGGCTCGGCGGACATACTGATCGTGCCGGAGCTGGTGTCCGGGAACGTGCTGGGCAAGTCGTTCATCTACCTCGCCCGTTACCGGTGCGGGGGGATAATCATAGGCGCGCGGGTTCCGGTGGTCCTGCTGTCGCGTTCGGACACGAGCCGGACGAAGCTGGACTCCATAGCGCTCGCGTGCGTCTATGCACAGTTCCATCCCTACTAACCGAGGAGGCCGTTCGATGGCGAAACGGATCATGTCGGGCAACGAGGCCATAGCCCGCGGGGCCTACGAGGCGGGCATCCACGTGGCCTCGGCATACCCGGGGACGCCGAGTACCGAGATACTCGAGTTCATCGGGAAGCGTTACAAGGATCACATATACTGCGAGTGGGCGACGAACGAGAAGGTGGCCGCCGAGGTGGTCACGGGGGCGTCCATGGCGGGAGCCCGCGCGCTGTGCGCGCAGAAGCACGTGGGGCTGAACGTCGCGGCCGATCCCTTCTTCTCCGCGGCCTACATAGGGGCGAAGGGCGCGCTCATCTTCGTGAGCGCGGACGACCCGGGGTGCCATTCCTCGCAGAACGAGCAGGACAACCGCCACCTGGCGCGCGCGGCGAAGGTGCCCTTCCTGGAGCCCTCCGACTCGCAGGAGTGCAAGGACTTCGTGAAGGAGGCGGTGCGCATCTCCGAGCGCTTCGACATACCCGTGCTCCTGAGGACCACCACGCGCATAAGCCACTCCACCGGCATAGTGGAGCTGGGTGAGCGCGAGGAGGTGGAGCCGAAGGGCTACGAGCGCGACATAAGGCGGAACGTGGTGATACCGGCGCACGCGCGGGTGATGCACGTGAAGCTGGAGGAGAAGCTGAAGGAGATAGCCCGCTACGCCGAGGAATGTGAGCTCAACCGGATAGAGGAAGGCGAGGACGACTCGGTGGGCTATGTGGCGTGCGGGATAAGCTACCAGTACCTGCGCGAGGTGAAGCCGAAGGCGTGGGTGCTGAAGCTGGGGCTGCCGTGGCCGCTCCCGGCCGGGCTCGTGCGCGAGTTCGCCTCGAAGGTGAAGCGGATAATTGTGGTGGAGGAGAACGAGCCCTTCTTAGAAAACGAGATAAAGGCGCTTGGGATAGAGTGCGAGGGCCGGAGCATCTTTCCGGCCACCGGCGAGCTCACGCCCGACAGGGTGGCGAAGGGGCTGGGAGTGGAAGGCTTCGGCGGCGAGCGGGAGATCGTGCATCCCGAGCCGATACCCAACCGGCCTCCGACGCTCTGTCCCGGCTGCCCGCACCGCGGGGTGTTCTACACGCTGCACAAGCTGGACTACAACGTGACGGGCGACATAGGCTGCTACACGCTGGGGTTGCTTCCGCCGCTGTCGGCGCTGCACACCTGCCAGGACATGGGCGCGTCCATCGGGCACGCGCACGGGTTCGAGAAGGCGCTGGGCAAGGAGATGAGCAAGCGCACGGTGGCGGTGATAGGCGACTCCACCTTCCTGCACAGCGGCGTGACGGAGCTGATGAACGCGGTTTACAACCGCTCCAACATCACGGTGGTGATAATGGACAACCGCATCACCGCGATGACGGGGCACCAGCACAACCCGGCGTCCGGCATGACGCTGATGGGCGAGCCCGCGCCGGAAGTGGACTTCGAGGACCTGTGCAAGGCGCTGGGGGTGGATCACGTTCGGACGGTGGATCCGTTCGACCTGGAGGAGCTCCGCGAGGCGCTCAGCGGGGCGACGGCCCACGAAGGGCCGGCGGTGGTGATAACCCGCGCGCCGTGCGCCCTCATAGTGAAGCGCCACAAGCCGCCGCTGGTGGTGGACGAGGACAAGTGCGTGGCCTGCGACAAGTGCCAGGAGGTGGGCTGCATGGCGATAGCGCTGACGGGCGAGCCCCATCCGAAGACGGGGCGGCCGCGGGCGAAGGTGGATCCCGTTCTCTGCGTGGGCTGCGGCGTGTGCGCGCAGGTGTGTCCCGTGGGGGCCATCGTCGAGAGCGGAAAGGAGGCGTGATGGACAGGATAACCAACGTTCTGATAGCGGGCGTGGGCGGCCAGGGCACCATACTCGCCTCCGACCTGCTCTCCCACGCGGCCTTCACGAGCGGCTACGACGTGAAGAAGAGCGAGGTGCACGGCCTCGCGCAGCGCGGGGGCTCGGTGATAACGCAGGTTCGCTTCGGCGGGAAGGTGCACTCGCCGCTGATTCCGGCCGGCAGGGCGGACTACATGCTGGCCTTCGAGCTGGTGGAGGCGGCGCGCTACGCGAACCTGATGCGCGCGGACGGCACGGTGCTCGTCAACGACCAGCGGATACCGTCGTCCACCATACTGGCGAGGCAGGAGAGCTACCCGAACGACCCGCTCGCGGGCGTGCGGGAAGCGGTGGGCGAGTGCAAGGTGATACCCGCCGCGGAAGAGGCGCTGAAGCTGGGCAACCCGCGCGTGGCGAACGTGATAATGCTGGGCGCGCTGGCGAAGCGCATCGGGCTCGCGGAGGACGCCTTCCGCGAGGCGATAAGGGAGCTCGTGAAGCCCAGGTTCGTGGAGCTGAACCTCAAGGCGTTCGATGTGGGGCTCGGCTACTGAGACGCCCGCCGCGCCGAACGGAAGGAAGAAGGGGGGACGAACGTCCCCCCTTTTCGTTCCAGGGGGTAGAATGAAAGCATGAGCGGGATCCAGGGAGCGCTGGAGAGGTTTTTGCCGGTCACCCTGCTGTTGTGGGGTCTGGCGGGGGCGTGGTTCGGGTTGAGGCTGGAGGAACGGGCGATGAGGGAGGACCTCGCCCGGCCGTACCGGGCCGCGTTGGCGGGAATGCGCGAGCCCTACGAGCGGAACTACGCCATAGTCGTGAACGGCAAGCGGGCGGGGAAGGCCCTGGCGGCGGCGCTTCCGCGCAAGGACGGGAGCTTCGACCTCGCCGCGAGGGTGGAGGGGCGGATATATTGGATGGGGGCGCGGCTGGAAGTGCGGTTCTTCTCCAGCATGCACATAACGGCGGCCTACGAGTTGGAGGCGCTCCGGATGTCGCTCGATGCCGGGGGGGCGAGGTACGAGATTTCCGGGTACGCCCGCAGGCAGGAGGCCGGGGGAAAGAAGGAAATAGCGCTCACGCTCTCGGTGGGGGGCGAGAAGGTGCAGTCGTTCACGGTGCCCACCAAGAGCCTGGCGCTGTCGGACTCGCTCATGCCGCTGATGAAGATGGGACGGCCCAAGCCGGGGAAGAAATGGACGACCGACATGGTGGAGCCGCTCACGGGACGGGTCCGCACGCTGGAGTTCCGGGTGCTGGACGAGGAGGAGCTGCCGGACTCGAAGGGGAAGCTGCGGGGCTATCCGGTGGAGATGAAGTCGGGCGACCGCATCTACACCGCATGGGTGGACGAGGAGGGCGACGTGCTGATGGAGGAGGTGCCGCTGGGGTTCACCCTGGTGAGGGAGGACGTGGCGGCGCTGATATACGGCCCGGAGGAGCCGCGCAGAGAGGATCGGAATGGCCGCGCAGATAAGGATTGAACGGGTCACCAGGCGGTTCGGGCGGACGGTGGCGGTGGACGGCCTCACCCTGGCGGTGGAGGCGGGGGAGATCTACGCCTTCCTCGGCCCGAACGGCGCGGGGAAGACCACCACGATAAAGATGATGACGGGGCTGCTGAGGCCGGACGAAGGACGGCTGGAGATATGCGGTTTCGACGTGCAGCGGGAGGGGTTCGAGGTGCGGCGGCGGATATGCTACATACCGGACCAGCCGTACCTGTACGACCTGCTGTCGGGGCGGGAATTCCTGGAGTTCACGGGAAGGCTGAGGGGAATGGCCCCGGCCGAGATACGGCGCAGGACGGAGGAGCTCGCGGAGCTGTTCGGGGCGGGCGGATTCCTGGACCAGCCGGCGCATTCCTACTCTCACGGCATGAAGCAGCGGGTGGTGCTGATGGCGGGGCTGATGCACGATCCGGAGGTGATAATCCTGGACGAGCCCATGGTGGGGCTGGATCCGCGGCTTATAAGGCGGTTCAAGAACGTGCTGAAGGAGAGGACGAGGCGGGGGGCGACGGTGTTCATGTCCACGCACAACCTCGCGGACGCGGAGGAGATGGCGGACAGGATAGGGATCATCCACCTGGGGAGGCTGGTGTGGGAGGGAAGAGAGGAGGACATGAAGGGGGGCGGCGCGGACGCGGACCTGGAGAGCGTCTTTCTGCGGCTGACGGAGGAAGGCGTTGGATGAGCTGAGGGCGCTGTGGGTGCTCGCTTCGGCGCGGGCGCGGCGGGTGCTGCGGGAGAGGGTGCTCGCCACGCCGAGGCGGACGGTGGTGGTGGCGCTGCTGTGGGCGGCGTTCTGGGGGCTTCTGTTCCTGCTGTTCGACGAGGGCTGGCGGTTCCTGTACAACCAGTTGCGGATACTGAGCGGGAGCATAGCGGCGAACGTGTGGGCGCTGTTCTTCTTCCCGCTGATGGTGATGCTGGCGTTCTCGTCGTCGGTCATCTCGTTCTCGTCGTTCTTCCAGAGCGAGGAGACGGAGTTTCTGCTGTCGCTTCCGATGTCGGACGGGGGGGTGTTCGCGCACAAGGCAAGGGAGGCGGCGGCGTTCTCGGGCTGGGCGACGCTGTTCATCGCCCTTCCGCTGGTGGTGTCGTACGGGAGGTACTTCGCGGGAAGCCTGTGGTTCTACCCGGCGGCGTTCGCGGCGTTCGTGCCGTTCGTGCTGCTGTCCACGGCGGCGGGGATGCTGCTCGCGCTGGGGATAGGGCTTCTGGCTCCGCGGCGGACGAAGCTTCTCGTGTGGGGGGTTGTGTTCCTCGTTGGGGTGGGGGCGTGGAAGCTGCTGCAGCTCTACCAGGCG
>QNBY01000015.1 GCA_003644275.1 Planctomycetota bacterium | reverse complement strand
CTACCCCGCCTCGACGAGGCGTTTCGGCGCCAGGCTCGGCCTCGCCCGCTGCCTGAACGCCTCCGGCGCCGCCGCCGAGGCCCGGCGCATCCTCGTCCGCCTCACAGGCGAGACGGTGGGACAGCTCAAGTCCATGGCCTTCCTCGAACTCGCGCGCATCGAGCAGAAGGCGGGCGAGTCGGAAGCCGCGCTCAAGCACTACCTCATGGTGGCCATCCTGGAGAACGACGAAAAACTCGCGGCCCCGGCCCTCCTGGGGGCGGCGGAATGTTCCCTCGCCCTCGGCCGCCGCAAGGAAGCCCTCGAGCACGCCGCGGAGCTGGTGAAGCGCTTCCCCCGCTCCCACCTGCGCCGGAAGGCCGAACGCATCATCGAACGGTTGCGCCGTCCCGCCTTGCGAACGCCGTAAAGCCGCTTAAAATAACCACTTCGCAAAATTCCCACCCCCGGAGGATCCCTTATGCCCGACAATCCCGGTCACGCAACCGATTCGCTCACGAGGGCGCTCGAGGTGCTCACCCGCGAGACCTTCGACGAGACCGCTCTCTTCGAGCTCCTCGACGTCGTCGCTTCGGACCGTTCCGAATACGCCCGCCTCGCGGAGAACGCCGGGCGGATTGACGAGTTCCTCGGCGGCTTCCCCCTTCCCGACCGCAAGTATCGCAAGGCCGCGGCCGACCTCGCTCTCGGCTTCCCCAAGCACGCGCTCTTCCTCCTCCAGGACGAGGAAGGCCGTCTCGTCGAGCTCATCCGCGCCCGCGCCTGGCAGCTCATGGACAAGCACACCCGCGCCGTGGAGCACTACCGCGCCGCCGCGAAGTTCGTCTCCGAGCCCACCGCCGCCGAGCGCATATTCTGCGCCTGCAGCCTCTGCCTCACGGGCCGGGCGGACGAGGCCCGCGAGATACGCGATTCCCTCTCCGGCGGCGAGCTCGACATGCCCGGCGTTCCCCTGCTCGACGGCTTGCTGGCCGAGGCGGAGGGCGACATCGAGAAGGCCCTCGAGATATACGCCGCCATACTGGAGAAGAACCCCGACGACCGCGACGCCGTATTCCGCACCGCCCTCATCCTCGACCAGCGCGGCGAGGACGAGGACGAGGTCGAACGCCTCTACCGCAAGCTCGCCGACGGCGACATATTCCACGAGGGCGCGGCCGTCAACCTCGGCCTCCTCTACCTCGACCTCGGCCGCTTCGACGAGGCGGAGGCCGTCTTCAACCGCGTCCTCCGCTACGACACCGACAACCCCCGCGTCTGGCTCTACCTCAAGGACGCGCGCCTCAGCAAGAACATGAGATACGACGAGGGACGCCACAAGGAAGACGAAAAGCTCCGCCAGATACTCCGCCTCCCCATCAGCGAGTTCGAGCTCAGCGTCCGATCCCGCAACTGCCTCGCCCGCATGAACGTCCACACCCTCGGCGACCTCATCTCCAAGACCGAAACCGAGCTCCTCGCCTACAAGAACTTCGGCGAAACCTCCCTCAAGGAAATAAAGGAAATCCTCGCCCGCAAGGGCCTCCACCTCGGCATGGCCCGCGAGGAGGTCGAGCGGAAGATGCGCTCCCCCTCCCAGAGGCTCGCCGCGCTCACCGTCTCGGACAACATACTCGAACAGCCCATCTCCGCCCTGAACCTCTCGGTGCGCTCCCTCAAGTGCCTCGAGGCGCTCGGAATAGACACCGTGGAGGAACTCACGAAGCACAGCGAGAGAAGCCTCATGGCCTCCAAGAACTTCGGCCTGACGAGCCTCCAGGAAGTGAAGAAGAAGCTCGCCACCTACGGCCTCTCCCTCGCCACGGACGACATGTAGCCCATGTTCCACCACCTGCGCGGCACCCTCTATTCCAAATCTCCCGAGGAAGCCGTCGTAGAGGCGGGAGGCCTGGGATACGCCGTGCGCATCCCCCTCTCCACCTACGAGGCGCTGCCTCCGGAGGGGGGCGAGTGCTTCCTCTACCTCGATCTCTCCCGCCGCGACGAGGGGGACGTCCTCTACGGCTTCGCCACGCCGCAGGAACGCAGGATGTTCAGGCTGCTCACCACCGTGAGCCGCGTCGGGCCCGCGCTGGCGCTGGCGCTGCTCTCCGCCGCGCCGGTATCGAGGCTCGCCGACGCCATACGCTCCAAGGACACCGCTTTCCTCGCCTCGCTGAAGGGCCTGGGCCGCACCTCCTCGCAGCGCATCGTGGTGGAGCTGGCCGACAAGATGGACGAGCTCGCCGTCTCCGCCGGCCGCGTGTCGCCCGTCCATTCCGACGCGGTGAAGGCGCTCGAAGCGCTGGGCATGGACCCCGCCGCCGCCGCCCGCGCGGTGTCGGACATCCTCGCCGAAGCCCCCGCCGACGCCCCTCCGCCACGCCTCCAGGACCTCATTGTGGCCGCCCTCCAGCGCCTCCAGAGAGGTTGACGTGATGGACCACCGTTTCGCCGCGCCACACGAACACCACGACGACCGCCGCAACGACATCTCCCTCCGCCCCCGCTCGCTCGCCGAGTTCGTCGGCCAGCCCCGCGTGGTGGAGAACCTCCGCGTCTACATCGAAGCCGCCCGCCAGCGCAACGCCCCCCTCGACCACATCCTCCTCTCCGGCCCCCCCGGCCTCGGCAAGACCACCCTCGCCACCGTCATTGCGAACGAGCTCGGCGTCCAGATCAAGGCCACCAGCGGCCCCGTCGTCGAGAGACCGGCCGACCTCGCCGGCCTCCTCACCAACCTCGAACCCCGCGACGTCCTCTTCATAGACGAGATACACCGCATCCCCTCCGTGGTCGAGGAATACCTCTACTCCGCCATGGAGGACTTCTCCATCGACATAATGATAGACACCGGCCCCGCCGCCCGCTCGGTGAAGATAGACGTCCCCCCCTTCACCCTCATCGGCGCCACCACCCGCGAGGGCCTGCTCTCCGCCCCCTTCCGCGCGCGCTTCGGCGTGCACGAACGCCTCACCTACTACGAGGAAGACGCGCTCGTCAGCATACTCGAACGCGCCGCCCGCCTCATGGGCGTCCCCCTCGAACACGAGGGCGCCGTCGAGATAGCCCGCCGCTCCCGCGGAACCCCCCGCATCGCCACCCGCTACCTCAGGCGGATACGCGACGTCGCCGAGGTGCTCGGCGACTCCGTCGTCTCCGCCGACATGGCCCGGCGCGGCCTCGAGATGATGGGCATAGACGAGCTCGGCCTCGACCCCCTCGACAGGCACATTCTCCGCACCCTCCGCAGGCAGGACGGCGGCCCCGTGGGGATAAAGACTATCGCCATCGTGGTGGGCGAGGAAGAGGACACCATAGAGAACGTGTACGAACCCTACCTCATCCAGAAGGGCCTCATAGTCAAGACGCCCCGCGGTCGCAAGCTCACGCCCCTCGGCTATCGCCACCTCGGAGAGGCGGCGCCGTCCTCGCCCGCGGGCGAAGGACTCTTCCCCGACGCATGAAAGACCGGCTCCTGCTCCACGTCTGCTGCGCCCTCTGCCTGCCCGGCCCCCTCCGGGCGCTCACCGAGGAAGGTTTCGAGGTGGAGGGCTACTTCTACAACCCCAACATCCACCCCCTGCTCGAGTTCCGAAAGCGCCTCAAGGCCGTGAAGACCATGAACGAGAGGCTCCGCGTCCCCTTCCACTACGCGGCGACCTACGGCCTCAACGCCTTCCTGCTCATGCTGGACGGCGAGTACGGCCCATCGCGCTGTCCCCGCTGCTACGCCCATCGGTTGAGGGAGACCGCCCGCTTCGCCCGCCTCCACGGCTTCCGGTTCTTCAGCAGCACCCTGCTGGTCTCCCACGAGCAGCAGCACGAGCTCGTCGTCACCGCCGGAGAGCGCGCGGCCGCCGCGGAGGGCGTGGAGTTCGTCGCCCGCGACTTCCGCCCCTTCGCCGAGGAAGGGAAGCAGCTCGCCCGCAAGGCCAGCATATACCGCCAGCAGTACTGCGGTTGCGTCTTCAGCGAGTACGACCGCTACGCCTCCACCGGCCTCGAACTCTACAAGGGGGGGAAGAGATGAGACCCTCGGCCCTCAGGGTGACGGCCGCCCTCCTCTACGCGGCCTTCCTGCTGTTGCCCCTCGCCTGCGCCGCGCCGCCGAGCCCCTATCTCACCCGCCTGCCGTCCGACCTGCGCCGCGAGCCCGAGATACACGTGCTCGTCGCCTCCGCCGTCTCGCCCGTCGTATCGAGGGGCGGCGAGATGGAAATCTCCGCCGCGGGCCGCACCCTCCTGCGCTCCGCCGCCCGCCCCGGCGTAGCCTTTTCCTCCTCCGGCGGCTCGGTGGTCTTGGCCGGAAGGCGGCTTGCCCCCGTCGTCAGGCTGGAGGGCTCATTCGTCCTGGACTGCGCGGGCGTGCCGCTCGAGCCGCCGCTTCTGATGAGGGCCTCCAGCGGCGGGGTGGACGTGGCGGCCGTCATGCCCTTCGAGGACTACGTCGCGCGGGTGGTGCAGGGCGAGATGCCTCTCTCCTGGCCCTCCGAGGCGCTGAAGGCCCAGGCGGTGGCCGCGCGCTCCTACGCCCTCACCTTCCTGTTGCGCAGGGGACGCAGCGCCTTCATGCACGTCGGCGCGACGCCCCACACCCACCAGACCGTCCGCTTCGAGCCCCTCGACGACCGCGCCGTCACCGCCGCCGAGCGCACCGCGGGCGAGGTGCTCGTCTATCGCGGAAGGCTGCTCATGAGCTTCTATCACGCCGTGTCGGGCGGAAGGACCGCCTCGGCGGGCTCCGTCTTCGACGGCGAGACCATACTCCCCCTCAGCTCCGTGCGGCTCCCCGAGCCGGAGAACGCCCCCCACTCCGCCTGGCGGCACGCCGTATCCTGGCCCGCCGCCTGCCGCCTTCTCTTCGACCTCTCGCCCGCCCCCTCGCTCCTGGACGTCTCCGTCGTCCGCGGCGGGGACGATACCGTGCTCTCCGTCCGCTTCAGGACCTCCCGCGGCCCCCTCTCCGTCTCCGCCCGCAGGCTCCGGGCGGTGCTCGGCGCGGATAACATCAAGAGCAACTGCTTCCGCGTGGACCTCTCGAAGGGCGGCCTGCTCGTCTTCTCCGGCCGCGGCTACGGCCACCGGGTGGGCATGAGCCAGTACGGAGCGAAGGCCCTCGCCCTCCGGGGCTTCGACCACGTCTCCATACTCAGGACCTTCTATCCCGGCGCTTCGGTGGTGCGCGTTTACCGCATAGGGGGGGGCAGATGAGCGTAGCGGGCTTTTCCTTCCGCCTTCGGGCCGCGGACGGAGCGGCGCGCGCGGGCGTGGTCTCCACCCCGCACGGCGAGTTCGAGACGCCCGCCTTCATGCCCGTGGGGACGCTCGCCAGCGTGAAGGGCCTCACCCCCCTCCAGGTGAGGGAGACGGGCGCGCGCATCGTGCTCGCCAACGCCTACCACCTCTCCCTCCGCCCCGGCGAGGACGTGGTGGAAGCGCTCGGCGGGCTCCATTCCTTCATGGGCTGGGACGGCCCCATACTCACCGACAGCGGCGGCTTCCAGGTGTTCAGCCTCTCGCCCATAAACAGGGTGGACGACGAGGGCGTGCTCTTCCGCTCCCATCTCGACGGCGCGGAGGTCTTCATAACGCCCGAACGGGCCATGGAGATACAGCGCCGCCTCGGGGCGGACATCGTCATGGCCTTCGACGAGTGCCCCCCTCCGCTCGCCCCCCGGCCCGTGGTGCAAAAGGCGGTGGAGCGCACCCTCCTCTGGGCCGAACGCTGCCTCGACGCCCCCCGCGCCGAGGGCGCGGCGCTGTTCGGCATAGTGCAGGGCGGAGTGTACCGCGACCTTCGCCTGGGTTGCGCCGAACGCCTCTCCTCCATGGGGTTCGACGGCTACGCCGTGGGCGGCCTCGGAATAGGGGAGGGTGCCGAGGGCACGGCGGAGATGACCGCCCTCACCGCCTCCGCCCTGCCGGAGGACCGCCCCCGCTACCTCATGGGCCTGGGGAGGCCCGAGGACATAGTCCGGGCCGTGGGCGCGGGCGTGGACATGTTCGACTGCGTCGTGCCCACCCGCAACGCCCGCAACGCCATGCTCTTTACCCCGAACGGTCCCATGCGCATGAGGAACGCCCGCTACGCCCGCGACGAGCGCCCCGTCATGGAGGATTGCGACTGCTACACTTGCAGGAACTTCACAAGGGCTTATCTTCGCCACCTGTACGTCGCGGGAGAGATGCTCGCGGGCGTGCTGGGCTCGATCCATAACCTGCGTTTCTACCAGAGGCTCGTGGCCGACTGCCGCCGGGCCGTCCTGGAGGGACGCTTCGAGCGGTTCGCCGCCGATTTCCTCGAAAACTGTTCGCCGAAAGGCACGGAGAGTGCGAAATGAAAAGGATCACAGCCGGAATCATCGCGGCGCTGGCCGCGCTCCTTCTCCCCGCCCCCGCCTGGGCCGAGGGCGGAAACGCCGGCTCCCCTCCTCCGGGGGGCGGCCTCATCGTCATCATCATCTACCTGCTTCCCCTCGCCTTCATCTTCTACTTCTTCGTCATGCGCCCTGAGAAGAAGAGACGCCAGCAGCACCAGCAGATGATTGCCTCGCTCGGAAAGGGCGATAGAATCATCACCATAGGCGGCATCTTCGGCAAGATAATCGAGGTGCGCGCCGACGAAGGCGTCCTCGTGATAGAGGTGGACGACAAGACCCGCCTCAGGATATCGCTCGACGCCGTGGCCCGAAAAGTGGAGCAATCCTGACCCGGAGAGCGGTTTGATCCTTTCCCGCAGGCGCCTCGCCTTCCTGTTCCTCGCGGCCCTTGTGGCCCTGCTCCCCTGCCTCGGCGGCGGAGCGGAAGCGCGCGTGCGCAAGTCCGCGCCGGACGCGAAGGGCAAGGCGGGAACCGAGGGACACGACCTGTCGGCCAAGCCCATGCAGGGCGCCTTCCTGCGCCCCGCGGCGCCCGATTCCCTCCCCCCGCTCCTCATCTCGCCCGCTCCCACGCTCGCCTGCCTGCGCGGCGGCGGCGGCCTCGGCCTCGGCCTCGAGATGGAGCGGGTCTCCCCCCCCTCCGCCGAGTCCGCGCCCTCCAATCCCAGGGCGCCCCCCATCCTCTGACGCCCCATCCCCCCGCGTCACCGTCGCCTCACGTCACACACGGGTTTATGAGCGAAAGGAGCGTTCATGCCTTCCAGAAGACCGTCTTACTGGCTCGAAGGAGCGATAGCGCTGTTCTTCGCGGTGCTCGCCATCGGGTTCTTCTACTTCCTGCCCGACCACGTCGCCGCTCTCCGCAAGGAACAGTTCCAGTGGATATTCAACCTCAACTTCCCCGTGGTGGGCGGCCTGCTCGCCCTCTCCGCGTGGTTCTTCTTCCCCAATCAGTCCTGGCGGATGCCTCTCATCGTCCTCATCAGCTACCTCATGTTCATGACGGGCTTCCCGCCGGACAAGAAGCTCAACTTCGGCCTCGACCTCGCGGGCGGCACCGAGCTGCTCGTCCGCATCGAGAAGTCTCCCGACGAGCTCCGCGCCGAGCAGCTCTCCAAGCGCCTCACCGACATAGACAAGGCCATACGCGCCGCCAAGGGCGACGCCCAGGCCAAGCAGGAAGCGCAGGCCGAACTCAAGAAGCTCCGCGATCGGCTCCGTGAAGTCAAGATCAAGATGAGCCGCCTCGCCGGAGAGGAATTCTCCTGGCGCGAGAAGCGCAAGCTCCGCGAGGAGATGAACAGGCTCATGCAGCGCATAGACGACCTGTCCGGCAAGAACAACAAGGAATACGACAACATCCGCGCCGAGATTACCGAGCTCCGCAAGAGCAAGGCCGGAACCAACATCGACCAGGTCCTCGACATACTCCGCGAGCGAATACTCGCCACGAGCCTCACCGAGATAAAGGTCGCCAAGGCCGACCAGAACACCATCCTCATCCAGATCCCCGGCCTCGACCAGGGCCGCGTGGAGATGATAAAGAACGTCATCGAGCGCCAGGGAATCCTCGAGTTCCGCCTCGTCAAGGACATGACCGACTCGGACCGCAAGAAGGCCGAGAACGGCGAGGACATCCCCGGCTACGACCTGCTGGCGAACCGGGGCGGAACGGGCGAGAAGCTCTACGTCGAGAAGAAGGCCTACGTCACCGGCGCCGACGTCGCCTCCGCGCGCGCCGAGGTCACCACCCGCGGCTGGGAGGTCAGCCTCTCCTTCAACGCCGCCGGACGCCGCAAGTTCGCCAAGCTCACCACCGACAACGTGAAGAAGAGGCTCGCCATCGTGCTCGACGGCGACCTCATGCTCGCCCCCACCATAGACGAGCCCATCACCGACGGCCGCGCCGCCATCCACGGCGGTTTCGACAAGCAGCGCGCCGAGGAGATAGCCACCATCATCCGGGCGGGCTCGCTGCCGGTCAAGCTGGCGATAGACTCCGAGAACAAGGTGGGCGCCGCCCTCGGCGAGGACTCCATCAAGGCGGGCACCGAGGCCATGATCATCGGCTTCGTGCTCCTGCTGTTCATCATGGTGAGCTATTACCTCTTCGCGGGCTTCCTCGCCGTCATAGCCCTGCTGCTCAACGGCCTGCTCATCGTCGGCTGCCTCGGCCTCTTCAAGGCCACCCTCACCCTCCCCGGCATCGCGGGCATAGTGCTCACCCTCGGTATGGCGGTGGACGCCAACGTGCTCATCTTCGAGCGCATAAGGGAGGAAAAGGAAAACGGCAAGCCGCTCAAGACCGCCATAAAGAACGGCTACGAGCGAGCCTTCATAACCATCTTCGACGCCAACATCACCACCATCTTCACCGCCATAATCCTCTACGCCGTGGGGACGGTGCTCATCAAGAGCTTCGCCGTAACCCTCATCATCGGCCTGCTGGCGAGCATGTTCTCCGCCGTCTTCGTCACCCGCCAGCTCATGGAGATATGCTACGAGAAGAACCTCATCAAGGAACTCAAGATGCTTCGGCTCTTCCGCACGCCGAAGATAGACTTCCTCAGGATGAAGACCGTGGCGGTCATAATGTCCGTCGTGCTCATCCTGGCCGGCATGACCACCTTCGCCCTCGACGCCCGCTTCGGCATAGACTTCACCGGCGGCCAGATGATCCAGATCCGCACCGTGAAACCCGTCTCCATTGACAAGGTGCGCGACATCGTGGCGAAAAGCGACATCAACAAGGCCACCGTCCAGGCCTTCGGAGAACAGCCCGAGGGAGCCGGCAAGAACGAGGCCATGCAGTTCATCATCACCTACTCGCTCGAGGACGTGGCCGAGAAAGAGGGCAAGAAGGAGGTGGACCCCACCGAGGTCAAGAACGCCTTCAAGGAATACCTCCGCAAGAACCTGCCCGAGCTCGCCAAGGACCCCTTCCCCAGGTGGGAGGAAATCTCCAAGGACGAGATACGCAAGATGAAGTTCGAGGACCTGAAGGAAGAGGACATCCTCCTGTCCGACTTCCTCAGGATAGAGCTGAACCTCCTCGCTCCCGCCGAGGCCTCCGAGGTGAAGGACGCCGTGAACGTCATCCCCTTCGACGAGGGCATCGCGCCGCAGGAAAAGCTCGAGGTCCTCAAAATAGAGCCCGCCCAGGGCGAATCCCGCAGCTTCACCATAATCCTGCGCACCCAGAACAAGCAGGAATTCCCCGATCCCAACGACGCCCCCGCCCAGATAAAGCAGGAAATAGCAAACAGGCTGGACAAGAAAGGCATCACCCTCGCCGATCCCTTCCCGCGCGAGCGGCTCGTCGGCGGCAGCCTCTCCACCGAGCTCCAGAGCAAGGCCATCTGGGCCATCATCCTGTCCAGTATCATCCTGCTCATCTACATCACCTTCCGCTTCACCTTCTCCTTCGGCCTCGGCGCGGTGCTCGCCCTCATCCACGACCTCTGCATGACGCTCGGGATGATAGCCCTCTTCAGGGTGGACATAACGCTCGACGTGCTGGCGGCGATACTGACGGTGCTCGGTTACTCGCTGAACGACACTATCGTCGTGTTCGACCGCATCAGGGAGAACATGCGCAACCTCAAGAAGCGCGACTTCACCGAGGTGCTCAACCTCTCCATCAACCAGGTGCTCGCGCGTACCGTGCTCACCTCGCTGACCACCGCGGTGGTGATAATCGCCCTCATCCTCTTCGCGGGCGACGTGTTGCGCGGCTTCTCCATAACCCTGCTCATCGGCGTCATCACCGGTACCTATTCCTCGGTGTTCATCGCCACGCCGGTCGTCGCCGCCTACTCCTACTACCGCCGCTCCCGCGAGGCGGCCATCGCCAAGGCCCAGGCCGCCGGAGAGTGACGCGACGCTCCCACCGAAACCCGAGAGGGGGACGCCCGGCGTCCCCCTCTTTTTTGCGCGGAGCCGAAAACGAAAGGGGCGGCCTCGGCCGCCCCTTTTCCTTCCGCCGGTTCCCGTTTCCGCTCAGCGGGCGAGCGAACCCATCGGGTCCCACGGCGGGAGCACCACGGGCTCGGTCTCGAGCGCTTCCAGAAGCTCCGCCGGAAGAAGGCTCTTGCGCGCCGCTATCTCGAACATGTACTCGTCGAACCAGTTGTCGTTCATCAGGTAGAAGCCCTTGGCTCCGCCTTCCTCGCCCCAGCTGTTCTCCACCCGCCAGCGCCGCGGCTTTCCGTCCACTATGTCCACTCCGGTGAACAGCATGGCGTGCGTCATCTGCGTGGAATGGTAGAGCAGCCTCTGCGCCTTGTCGAAGCGGAACGCGGTGTCGTACATCTCCTCGAGGGCGAACAACTTCGCGTCCCACAGCCCCAGCTTCCGGTGCATCATCTTGCCCACGTCGCAGCCGAACCAGACGGGATCGCCGCCCTCCAGCGCGCGCATGGCGGTCTTCTTCATCGTCTCTATGTCCACGTTCAGATAGACCACCCGCTCCCCGCCTTCCACGTTGCCCAGGAAGCGCACGGTGTACGTCCTGCCGAAGGGATTGTCCGGCCGCGGGTCGTTCACCAGGCACACGTACTCGTCCAGCGGGATGGTGACGTAGCGCTCGGCGAACTCGTGCGGAGTGAGGACGCCGTCGCGGTGGAATTCGCCGTCCTTGTCGTGCCACTGCCACATGAACCGCTCGGGCGGCGCGCCGAGGTGGATGCACAGTATCCGGTGGACGACGGCGAGCATCTCCTTCCTCGCCGCGGCTATCTCCTCCGCCCCGGCTCCCCGCGCCGCCATGTCGCGCAGCTCGGCGGCGTACTCGCGCAACTTCGCCACGAGCACCCAGTTCATCGGCCCCGTGTTGGACGAGCTCTCCGTCTCCGGCATCGCGGATTTCGGCGCAAGCCCGTACTTCTTCACTATGTTCACGAACATGTTCCACTGGCCGCCGTCCCCCAGCACGTTGTCCAGCAGGAAGGCCACCGTCCGGTCCTCCACCGGTAGGTGCGCCGTCTCCAGCACCGCGCCCAGGAAGTAGTTGGCCCGCTCCAGCTTGTCGTAAAACAGGACGTAGTTCTGGCTGAACTCGAAGTCCTTCACGTTCATCTTCTTCATCGCGCCGTAGCGGAGGAGGTTCAGCCCCGCGAACATCCAACACCGGCCCGAGTTCTTCTGGTCGGTGACCCTCCAGTCGTCGAGCTTCACCGAGAAGGTGTGGTCCGCGGTGGTGACCACCTCCCTCCTCAGCGCCACGTCCTCGGGCTTCGCGTTGGCGAGGGCGTTCCTCAGGACGCGGTACTTGTCGCTGGCCGCGAACTCCCGGCGGAACTCCTCCACCAGATCGGGCGTTATCACGAACTCGAAAGAACCGCTCACGTCGCCTCCTTTCCTTTGAAGAAAATAGGGGGGCTTCCGCCCCCCCCCTCGACAGGGTGTCTCACGCTCAGAACGTGGTGTCGTCCAGGAAGCCTTCCAGGTGCCTCGCGCGGATGGGATGCTGCAGCTTCCTCAGCGCCTTGGCCTCTATCTGCCTCACGCGCTCGCGGGTCACCTTGAACTTGCGCCCCACCTCCTCCAACGTGTAGGCGTACCCGTCGCTCAGGCCGTACCGCAGCTTTATTATCTCCCGTTCGCGGTAGGAAAGCGTCGCCAGCACGTCCTCTATCTTCTCCTTCAGCATGTCCACCGACACGGTGATCATCGGCGATTCCACCGTCTTGTCCTCGATGAAGTCGCCCACGAAGGAATCCTCCGAATCCCCCACCGGCGTGTCGATGGACACCGGGTTCTTCGCGATCTTGAATATCCGCGAAACCTCCGACGTGGTCATCTTCGCCCGTTCGGCTATCTCGTCCAGAAGCGGCTCCCGCCCCAGCTCCTGCGTGAGCTGCTTCACGAGCCGCTTCAGCTTGCTCATCGTCTCTATCATGTGCACCGGTATGCGGATGGTCCTCGCCTGGTCCGCCACCGCCCGCGTGATGGCCTGCCTTATCCACCACGTCGCGTAGGTGGAGAACT
>QNBY01000014.1 GCA_003644275.1 Planctomycetota bacterium | reverse complement strand
TGGGCTGGGCGGCGCCCTCCCACCTGCTCGACACCGATTTCACCCTCGAGAAGGTGCTTCACGGCGACTGGCTCTTCCTCGTGATGCGCACGGACCGGAGGACGGTTCCGGAGTCGCTGGTGAACGCCTACCTGCAGATAGAGCTGGACGCCGCGGCGCACGCCGGAAAGCCCCTTTCGAGGGGGGCGCGGGCGGACCTGAAGGACGCCATACGCGCGGATTTGCTGAAGAAGACGCTTCCCAGGGTGAACGGCGTGGACTTCGCCTGGAACCTCAAGAAGGGGACGGCGCTCTTCGCCTCCCGCTCCAATTCCGCCACGGACGCCATGCTCGCGCTCTTCACGGAGACGTTCGGCTTCTCTCTGTCGAGGGCGGACGTGCGGGAGACGGTGGCGCGAAGGGGAGACGAGGAGAAGCTCTACCTCTTTTCGGATCTGCTTCCCGCCGCCTTCCACTCGCGCGACGCCAAGGCCCCCGAGCCGGGCGCTCCGCTGCCGCTCGCGGACGAGTTCGTGGGCCGCGAGTTCCTCACCTGGCTCTGGTTCGCGGCGGAGGAGGGCGGGGGCGAGTTCGTGCTTCCCGACGGGACGGCGGTGGGGCTCGCGGTGGAGGACTACCTGGTCTTCTCCAGCGGCTCGGAGGGTCAGAGGAGCATACTGAGGAACGGCACGCCCACGCTGTCGGCGGAGGCGGCCACGGCGCTGGCGTCCGGGCGTATGCTGGAGAAGGTTCGCCTCACGCTCTCGGACGGCGAGGAGGAGTGGGCGTTCGTGCTGGACGCGGACGGCCTGGGCGTCTCGTCGGCGAAGCTCCCGCGGGGGGAGGAAAGGCGTCCCGCGGGACGGATGAGGGAGCGCGCGGACTCGCTCTTGAGGCTGTCTTCCTACGTGGACGGGCTGTTCTGGAACTTTCTGGACGTTCGGTTGTCCGAGGAAGAATGGGAGGGCGAAAGGGTGCGGGTCTGCGAGTGGGTGGAGAGGAAGAACGAGCGGGCGCGCTAAAAAATGCTTGACTGGAGTCAAGAGGCGTCTAAAATACCGCATCGCGTTTCGCGCCACCTTAGCTCAATCGGCAGAGCGGCGGTTTTGTAAACCGCAGGTTTTCGGTTCGAGTCCGAAAGGTGGCTCCAAAAAGTAGACAGCACTGCCAGGGTGGAGATGTACCCAAGTGGTCAAAGGGGGCAGACTGTAAATCTGCTGCGGTATCGCTTCGCAGGTTCGAATCCTGCCATCTCCACCACCTTTTTGTTGCGGGCGTAGCTCAATGGTAGAGCTCCAGCCTTCCAAGCTGGCTACGTGGGTTCGATTCCCATCGCCCGCTCCAGTTTTTTCGCTGGTGTAGCTCAGTAGGTAGAGCACATCCTTGGTAAGGATGAGGTCACGGGTTCAATTCCCGTCACCAGCTCCACGACAAGAGCCTTTCGAGAGAAAGATAAGAAGGAGAAGCCCATGGCAAAGGACGTATTCAAGCGGGACAAGCCGCACGTGAACGTCGGCACGATCGGTCACATCGACCACGGCAAGACGACGCTGACCGCGGCGATCACCAAGGTTCTCGCCCTAGCGGGCAAGGCGAGGTTCAGGTCGTTCGACACCATCGACAACGCTCCCGAGGAGCGTGAGCGCGGCATCACCATCAACGTCTCGCACGTGGAGTACGAGACCGAGAACAGGCACTACGCTCACGTCGATTGTCCCGGCCACGCCGACTACATCAAGAACATGATCACCGGCGCCGCCCAGATGGACGGAGCGATCCTCGTCGTCTCCGCGCCCGACGGCCCCCAGATGCAGACGCGCGAGCACATCCTGCTCGCCCGCCAGGTGAACGTGCCTGCGATCGTCGTGTTCATCAACAAGGTGGACATGATGGACGACGAGGAGCTGCTGGAGCTCGTGGAAATGGAGGTCCGGGAGCTTCTGGACAAGTACGACTTCCCCGGCGACGAAGTGCCGGTCATCCGCGGCTCGGCGCTGAAGGCCCTCGAGTCCGACAGCCAGGACATCGAGGCGCCCGAGTACCAGCCCATCCGCGAGCTGATGAAGGCGGTGGACGAGTACATCCCCACCCCCGAGCGCGACCGCGACAAGCCGTTCCTCATGCCCATCGAGGACATCTTCTCCATCAAGGGGCGCGGCACGGTGGTCACCGGCCGTGTGGAACGCGGCGTCATCAAGGTCGGCGAGCCCGTCGAGATCGTGGGCCTGTCGAAGGAGCCGCGCCAGACGGTGTGCATCGGCGTGGAGATGTTCAACAAGACGCTCGACGAGGGCATCGCGGGCGACAACGTGGGCATTCTTCTCCGCGGCGTGGACAAGCGGGAGGTGAAGCGCGGCCAGGTGGTGGCGAAGCCCGGCAGCATCACTCCGCACACGAAGTTCGAGGCGCAGATCTACGTCCTCAAGAAGGAGGAAGGCGGCCGCCACACCCCGTTCTTCAGCGGATACAGGCCGCAGTTCTACTTCCGGACGACGGACGTCACCGGCAAGATCATGCTTCCGGAAGGCGTGCAGATGGTCATGCCCGGCGACCACATCACCATGACCGTCGAGCTCATCGCCCCCATCGCGATGGAGGAGCAGCTCCGTTTCGCGGTGCGCGAGGGCGGCAGGACCGTCGGCTCCGGCGTCGTGACCAAGATCCTCGAGTAACAGCCAGCGACAGGCGGCGCGGGGCGGCCCCGGCCGTCCCGCGCCCATACCTCCGGAGGACGACATGCGCGAGTGGTTCTGGCTCGAGTGCACCAAGTGCAAGAGCCGCAATTACAGGACTTCCCGTGAGATGAAGCGGGGAAGCAAACTTTCCCTGAAGAAGTACTGCAAGTTCGACCGTGAACACACCGTTCACGTGGAAAAGAAGAAGTAGAGTCCCGCTTCCACAGGCCTGTAGCTCAATCGGCAGAGCACCGGTTTCCAAAACCGGCGGTTGGGGGTTCGACTCCCTCCAGGCCTGCCAGTTTTTTTGACCGCGGAGAGGTCGGAAATGGAAATATACAAGAAGGGCCAGGCGAAGAACTATCGCGTGATCTTCACCGCGATCATCTCCGCCTTCGCCATTTACGCCGCCTGGAGCTGGTACCGGCTCATGGAGGGCAAGGTATGGGCGGGCGTGCCCGTGGACTGGGCGGGCGCCGCCGTCATCCTCGCCGCCGGCCTGTTCGCAGGCTTCTATCTCTCCTACGTCCACCCCAAGGTGGTGGATTACCTCATCGCCACCGAGGAGGAGATGCGGAAGGTCACCTGGCCGTCCAAGGACGAGCTCATCTCCTCGAGCATAGTGGTGGTGGTGGTGATGGTCGTGCTGGGCGTGGTGACCGTGATATTCGATTTCGCCTTCGTGCACATATTGAACTTCCTGGCGAAGTTCAGCGGTGGTGGCTAACATGGCGCACGAATGGTACGCGGTCCGCGTCCGGGTAGGGCAGGAGGACCAGATCAAGGCGAGCATCGAGAGCCGTTTCCGCTCCGCGGGCCGGGAGGACAAGCTGGAGAGGATATTCATCCCCTCCGAGAAGGTCTCCGACGTTCGAGACGGAAAAACCCGCATCGTCCGCAGGAAGGTCTTCCCCGGCTACATCTACATCAAGGTCGAGATGAGCGAGGAGATAAGGCTGCTCATCGTCGAGACGCCCGGGGTGAGCGGCTTCGTGAGCACGCAGCCCTACAAGCCCGAGCCCATTCCCGAGGAGGAGATGCGCAAGCTCCTCGACGCCTACGATCGGACGGACGACTCCGTGAAGCCGCGGATCGAGTTCGAGATAGGCGAGGTGGTGAAGATAAAGGAAGGCCCGTTCGAGAACTACGAGGCGGTGGTGGACGAGGTTTATCCGGCCCGCGGCGTGGTTCGGGTCAGCGTGAACATATTCGGTCGCAAGGCTCCGCTGGAGCTGGAAGTCTGGCAGATCGAGAAGGTATAGGAACCGGAAGTCGCTCGCACCAGGTTCGCCTGGGAGACGGAGGTCATCTGCAATGGCAAAGAAGAGAGTAGTAGCCGAGCTGAAGATGCAGGTCGTCGGCGGACAGGCCACGCCTGCGCCCCCCATCGGCCCCACCCTTTCGCCCCACGGCGTCAACATCATGCAGTTCGTCCAGCAGTTCAACGAGCGGACGAAGGACATGAAGGGCATCCGCGTGCCCGTCGTGATCACCATCTATCACGACAAGAGCTTCTCCTTCGTGGTGAAGACGCCGCCCGCGTCCATCCTCATCAAGATGGCGCTCGGTCTCGAGAAGGGCTCCTCCGTGCCCAATCGGGAGAAGGTGGGAAAACTCACGCGCGCCCAGTTGAGGGAGATAGCCGAGAAGAAGATGGTGGACCTCAACGCGCACGACATAGAGGCCGCGATGAGGATCATCGAGGGTACCGCGCGCAGCATGGGCGTGGATATCGAGGACTGAAAGGGGGCCCGCCATGTCGAAGCGCAGCAAGAGGTACCGTAATCTCCTCAAGCAGATAAACACCGACCGCGAGTATCCGCTCGAGGAGGCGGTGAAGATACTCAAGCAGATAGCGAACGCGAAGTTTCCCGAGACGGTCGAGTTCGTCATGCACCTGAACATAGACCCGAAGCAGGCCACGCAGCAGGTGCGCGGCTCCTTCTCGCTCCCGCACGGCGTGGGCAAGACGAAGCGCGTCATCGCCTTCTGCCCGCCCGACAAGGTGCAGGAGGCGCTGGACGCCGGCGCGGTGAAGGCCGGCCTCGAGGACCTGGTGAAGGAGATCGAGAAGGGCTGGATGGACTTCGACGTCGCGGTGGCGACGCCCGAGTCGCGCAAGGTGATAGGCCGCCTGGGCCGCCTGCTCGGCGCCCGCGGGCTCATGCCCAACCCCAAGAGCGGCACGGTCGGCCCCGACGTGGCCCAGCTCGTCAAGGACTTCGCCGCGGGCAAGATAGAGTACCGCAACGACAACACGGGCAACATCCACGCGCCCGTCGGGCGGGTGGACTTCCCGCCCGAGAACCTGGCGGAGAACATACGCGCCTTCTACAACCACATCGTGGAGAAGCGGCCTTCCGCGGTGAAGGGGACCTTCGTGAAGTCCGCACACGTGTGCACCACGATGAGCCCCGCGCTGAAGGTGAAGCCGTAGCGGGGCGCGCGCGAACGTGAAGCTATTACGCACTATGGTGGCGTTGTCTCAATACAATCAGCCGAAAGGACAGACCGATGCCGAGTGAGCTGAAGACCTTGATGGTCGCGGAGATCGAGAAGCGCATCGGCTCCTCCGAGGCTCTGGTGCTCGTCGGAATGACGGGCCTGAAGGGAGTGGAGACGGCGGCGATCCGCAGGAAGGTGAAGGAAAGCGGGGCGCGCCTGTTCCACCTCAAGAACACTCTCGCGCGGATCGTCTTCGAGAGGAAGGGCCTCGCCGGGCTCGAGGATTACCTCGTCGGCCCGACGGCGGTGCTCTACGGCGACGATCCCGTGGCGGTGGCGAAACTGGCGAAGGAGTTTGCGAAGGAGTACCCGGAGAAGTTCGAGATGCACGGCGGCTACCTGGTCGGCCGCATCTGCGCTCCGGAAGAGGTGAAGGCGATGGCCGACATGCCTCCCTACGAGGAAATGGTCGCGACGATGCTCGCCACCCTGGCCTCGCCCGTCACCAACCTCCTCGCCGCGGTGTCGTCGCCCGTCAGCAACCTGCTCAACGTCCTCGAGCAGGTACGGGAGTCGAAGGAGGAGTCCAAGGCTTCGTAGTCGAGTTGGAATCGAGAAAGGATGGAAGAGATGTCCGATAAAGTCCAGCAGGTTTTCGACCAGTTGAAGGAGTTCACCGTTCTCGAGATAGCCGAGCTGCTCGAGAAGTTCAAGGAGATCGGGTTCGAGCCCGTGGCCGCCGCCGCCGCGGTGGCCGCCCCCGCCGCAGCCGCAGCCGCCGCGCCCGAGGAAGAGGAGAAGACCGAGTTCGACGTCGTCCTCACCAGCTTCGGGTCCGAGAAGATCAAGGTCATCAAGGTGGTGCGCGAGATAACCGGCCTGGGCCTCAAGGAAGCCAAGCAGCTCGTGGAAAGCGCTCCCAAGCCCGTCAAGGAAGCCGTCCCGAAGGAAGAGGCCGAGGAGCTGAAGAAGAAGCTCGAGGAAGTGGGAGCTTCCGTCGAGATCAAGTGAGCAGTATTGGAACCGGCGGCCGGAGCGGCGGGCCGAGCGCCCGCCGCTCCTTCCCTGTTCTGGTCAGCACCCGACCTGCACCTGATGCCCCCGCGCGCGCGGGTTCCCTCCAAAAGGAACGCCCCCTCGCTTTTACGGTCGCTTTGCTGCCAGTAACTCTATCTCCCGTTTGAGTCCATCTTTCCGCAAGGAGTCGTCATGGAGGTCAGACGTTACGGCAAAGCCCGTGAATTCGTGCCCATACCCCCGCTCACGAGAACCCAGAAAGAAGCATACGAAAAGTTCCTCCAGGCCGAGGTCATGCCTCACAAGCGCGAGCCCGTCGGCCTCGAGGGACTGTTCCGCTCCACCTTCCCCATAAAGTCCCTCGACGAGAAGCACTCCGTCGAGTACATATCCTACACCCTCCGCGAGCCCCGGTACACGCCCGACGAATGCCGCACGCTCGGCATAACCTACGGGATGCCCCTCTAGGTGCGCCTCCGGCTGAACCGCGGCGGCGGGAGCGAAGAGGAGATGGTGGAGGAGAGCGTCTATCTCGGCGAGATACCCAAGATGATAGGCGGCGGAGAGTTCATCATCAACGGGGCCGAGAGGATAATCGTAACCCAGCTCCAGCGCTCCCCCGGCGTGGACTTCTCCTCCACCGAGCACTCCAGCGGCAAGAAGCTCTTCGTCTGCCGCGTCATACCCGAGTACGGAAGCTGGCTCCAGATAGAGACTTCCTCCAAGGACGAGCTCAACCTCCGCATAGACAGCTCCAACAAGCTGCCGTTCACGCTCTTCCTGCGCTGCTTCGACCCCGACCGCTCCACCAACACCGACATCATCAAGCGCTTCTACGAGACGAAGCGCGTGAAACTGGGCTCGCCGAGGGAGATAAAGTTCGCCGAGAAGAAGGTGGCGGCGGAGGACGTCGTCAACACCGAGACGGGCGAGGTCATCGTCGCGGCGGGCAAGGCGCTCGAGGGCAAGATGGACGCGCTGCTCGAAGCGGGCGTGCGCGAGGTCGAGGTCATCAAGAAGATAGACGACAACCTCATACTGCGGACGCTCGACAGCGACGACTCCCGCAACTACGAGGACGCCGTCAAGCGCCTGTACTACCGCCTGCGAATGACCATGCCGCCGAGCCTCGAAAAGGCGGAGGAGCTCTTCCGCGACCGCTTCCGCAACATTGAGCGCTTCTCGTTCGGCAAGATAGGCCGTTTCAGGATAAACCGCGAGTTCCGCCACGGCGTGCCCGACGACCAGTACCTGCTCACCTACGAGGACCTCGTCAACATAGCGCAGCGGATACTCGACCTGAGGCGCAGCGCCGCGGAGATAGACGACATAGACCACCTGGGCCACCGCCGCACCCGCACCATCAACGAGCTGCTCTCCGCCGAGCTGCGCGAGGCGATGCTCCGCATGAAGCGCGCCACCCGCGAGCGCATGGCCCAGAAGGAGATAGAGAGCGCCAAACCCAGCACGCTGGTGAACCGGGCGATATTCGAGTCCGCCGTCAACCACTTCTTCGAGCGGGGCGAGCTGTCCCAGATAGTGGACCAGACCAACCCGCTCTCCCAGCTCACGCACGAACGCAGGCTCTCCGCGCTCGGCCCGGGCGGCCTGCACCGCAAGCGCGCGGGCTACGAGGTGCGCGACGTCCACCACTCGCACTACGGGCGCATCTGCCCCATCGAGACGCCCGAAGGCGCGAACATCGGCCTCATCGTCTCGCTGTCCATCTACGCCATGATAAACGAGCTCGGCTTCATCGTCACTCCCTACGTGAAGGTGAAGCGGGGCAGGGTGACCGGCGAGGTGGTGTACCTGCGGGCCGACGAGGAGGAGACCCACTGCATCGGCCCCGCCAACCTGCCGGTGGACGAGAGCGGCAAGATAACCGCTTCCGCCGTCATCGCGCGAAAGGGCGGCGACTTCGTTCAGGTGAAGCCCACCGAGCTCGACTACATCGAGGTCTCCACCCGCCAGATGGTGGGCGTCTCCGCGAGCCTCATACCCTTCCTCGAACACGACGACACCGCCCGCGCCCTGATGGGCTCGAACATGCAGAGGCAGGCGGTCCCGCTGCTCCGCACCGAGCTTCCCCTCGTCGAGACGGGCATGGAGCGCTACGTCGCCCTCAACAGCAGCATGGTGGTGAAGGCCAAGAGCGCCGGCACCGTCACCTACGTGGACGCGAAGCGGATAGTGATGGACAACGGCGACGTGTACGAGCTCCGGAAGTTCCAGGGGCTGAACGAGCGCACCTGCCTGAACCAGAAGCCCATCGTCAGGGTGGGCGACAGGGTGGAGAAGGGCCAGATACTCTGCGACGGCACCGCCACCAAGGACGGCGAGCTGGCGCTGGGCAAGAACATACTCGTGGCCTTCCTGCCGTGGGAGGGATACAACTTCGAGGACGCCGTGCTCGTCTCCGAGGCCCTCTTGCAGCGCGACGTGTTCACCTCCATCCACATCGAGGAGTTCACCGTCGAGGTGCGCGAGACCAAGCTGGGCCGCGAGGAGATAACGCGCGACATCCCCGGCGCCCCCGAGGACCTGCACCGCACGCTGGACGACGACGGCATCATCCGGGTGGGCACCCGCGTGAAGACGGGCGACATCCTGGTGGGCAAGGTCACGCCGAAGTCCAAGAGCGAGCTGTCCAACGAGGAACGGCTGCTCAGGGCCATCTTCCAGCGATTCGGCGAGGACGTGAAGAACGACTCGCTCGTGGTGAAGCCCGGCGTCGAGGGCTGGGTGGTGGACGTGAAGCGCTTCTCGCGCCGCACGCCCTCCGAGGACGGCGGCGAGGAGCGCAAGAACCACCTCAAGCGCTACGAGGAGGAATACCACACCAAGGTCACGGCGCTCATAACGGCCATGTCCAGGGCGCTGTCCGAGCTGCTGGGAGACGGCTTCAAGAGCCGCAAGACCGGCCTGTCCATGGCGCTGCCCGAGAAGGCCGGTCCCGCCGAGGCCGTCCGCTGGCACAAGGACTTCCTCTTCGACGACATAGAGATAAAGGATCCCGAGCTGGAGGAGAGGGCCTGGGCGGTTTACCGCGATTTCGAGCGCAAGATCAACCGCGTCCAGCACGAGTTCGAGCAGAGGAAGATACACCTCCGCCAGGGCGACGAGCTCCCGAACAACGTGCTCGAGATGGTGAAGGTGTACGTGGCGGTGAAGCGCGTCCTGTCGGTGGGCGACAAGATAGCGGGCCGCCACGGCAACAAGGGCGTCATCTCGCAGATAAGGCCGGTGGAGGACATGCCCTTCCTGGAGGACGGCACGGTCGTGGAGATGGTGCTGAATCCCCTGGGCGTGCCCTCCCGAATGAACATCGGCCAGATACTCGAGACGCACCTCGGCTGGGCCGCCCACAAGCTGGGCTTCCGCGCGATAACGCCTTCCTTCAACGGCATCACCCCCGACGGCATAAGGGAATGCCTGCGCGAGGCGGGCCTGCCCGAGGAAGGAACCACCGTGCTGTACGACGGCAGGACCGGCGAGCCCTTCAAGCAGAAGGTAACGGTCGGCTACCTCTACATGCTGAAGCTGCACCACCTGGTGGCCGAGAAGATTCACGCCCGCTCCACCGGCCCGTACTCCCTCATCACCCAGCAGCCGCTGGGAGGCAAGGCGCGCTTCGGCGGCCAGAGGTTCGGCGAGATGGAGGTGTGGGCGCTGGAGGCCTACGGCGCGGCGCACACGCTGCAGGAGATGCTCACCGTCAAGTCCGACGACGTGCCGGGCAGGACCAGGGTTTACGAGTCCATCGTCAAGGGCGAGTTCCGCTACGAGCCCCACATTCCGGTTTCCTTCGAGGTGCTCTGCAACGAGATAAAGGGCCTCGGCCTGAACATAAGGCTCGAAAAAGAGCTCCCCGCCGAATCGGAAGCGAACGAATAGGCAAGGAGGTAGAAAATGGCCCAGGTCTTCGACAACATAAACGAATACAAGGGGATTTCTATCCGCCTTGCTTCTCCGAACGACATAAGGGACTGGTCCTACGGTGAGGTCAAGAGGGCGGAGACCATAAACTACCGCACCTACCGCGCCGAGAAGGACGGCCTCTTCTGCCAGAAGATATTCGGCCCCGAGAAGGACTACGAGTGCTACTGCGGCAAGTACAAGGGCATCCGCTACAAGAACATCATCTGCGACCGCTGCGGCGTCAAGGTGACGGACGCCTCCGTCCGCCGCCAGCGGATGGGCCACATCAACCTGGCCGAGCCCGTCGTGCACATCTGGTTCTTCCGCAACGTCCCCTCCCGGCTGGGCAACCTGCTCGCCATGACCTCGCGGGACCTCCACTCCGTCATCTACTACCAGCGCTACATCGTGACGGACCCCGGAGACACCCCCCTCAAGCACAAGCAGATACTCACCGAGGAGGAGTACCAGGACTACAACCGCAGGTTCAAGGGCGGCTTCGAGGCCAGGATGGGCGCGCGCGCGATACGCGACCTGCTCCGCCAGATAGACCTGGAGGCGCTCTCGTTCGAGCTGCGCGAACAGCTCCGCAACACCCGCTCCAAGACCACCCGCAACTCGCTGGTGAAGCGCATCCAGATAGTGGAGAGCCTGCTCCGCTCGCCCAACAAGCCCGAGTGGATGGTGCTGGACGTCATACCCGTCATCCCGCCCGACCTCAGGCCGCTCGTCCCGCTGGACTCCGGCACCTTCGCCACCTCCGACCTGAACGACCTCTACCGCCGCGTCATCAGCCGCAACAACCGCCTGAAGAAGCTCTTCGAGCTCAACGCGCCCAGCGTCATCGTGCGCAACGAGATGAGGATGCTCCAGCAGTCGGTGGACGCCCTGTTCGACAACGGCTCGCTCCGCAGACCGGTGCAGGGCTCGTCGGGAAGGCCGCTCAAGTCGCTGTCCGACATGATCTCCGGCAAGCAGGGCCGGTTCCGCGAGAACCTGCTCGGCAAGCGCGTGGACTACTCCGCCCGCTCGGTCATCGTGGTGGGACCGCACCTGAGTCTTCACCAGACCGGCCTCCCGAAGAAGATAGCGCTGGAGCTCTTCCAGCCGTTCATCATCAACAAGCTGCGCGAGCGCGGGCACGCCGACACCCTCAAGAACGCCAAGCGCATAATCGAGCGCCAGGAAGACGAGGTGTGGGACATCCTCGAGGAAGTCACCCGCGACCACCCCGTGCTTCTCAACCGCGCCCCCACGCTCCACAGGATGGGCATACAGGCGTTCATGCCGGTGCTCATCGAGGGCGAGGCCATACAGCTCCACCCGCTCGTCTGCCAGGGCTACAACGCCGACTTCGACGGCGACCAGATGGCGGTCCACCTGCCCCTGTCCTACGAGGCGCAGCTCGAGGCGGAGTTCATGATGCTCTCCACCGAGAACATCCTCTCGCCCGCCAACGGAAGCCCCATCATCACGGCCGACCAGGACATAGTGCTCGGCTGCTACTTCCTCACCTACATGGACGAGGAGAAGGCGGCGCAGGAGGAGCCCAAGCACCTGTTCGCCGGCCTCCACGAGGCCCTCTACGCCTACGAGTCCGGCAAGATAGGGCTGCACGAGCCCATCAGGGTGAAGTTCCCGCCGCGCGCCAGGGTGGTGGGCAAGGGCGGCAAGCGCCAGCGCGACCGCAAGGACATACACGTCACCACCGTGGGAAGGCTGCTGTTCAACGACATACTTCCCGAGGGCATGGTGTACTACAACATGACGCTGGACAAGAAGGCCCTCCGCACCGTGATCGACGACTGCTACCGCCGCAAGGGCCGCACCGACACGGTGAAGCTGCTCGACCGGGTGAAGGAGACGGGCTTCCACTACGCCACGCTGTCCGGCATGACCTTCGCGCTGTCCTTCCTCACCGTGCCCGAGGAGAAGGAAGAATACATAGCGGAGGCGGAAAAGAAGATAGCCCGCCTGAACAGCTCCTACCGCCGCGGCCTCATCACCGCGGGCGAGCGCTACAACCAGGTGATAGACATCTGGAACGAGACGGTGGACAAGGTCACCAAGGCGCTGGAGAACGTCCTGAAGCGCGTGAACTACGAGGACGGAAAGCCGGTGCTCAATCCCATCTACGTCATGGCCAACTCCGGCGCGCGCGGCTCCATGTCCCAGGTGAGGCAGCTCGCGGGCATGCGCGGCCTCATGGCCAAGCCGTCCGGCGAGATCATCGAGACGCCCATCAAGGCGAGCTTCACCGAGGGCCTCAGCGTCTTCGAGTACTTCTCCTCCACCCACGGCGCCCGAAAGGGCCGCGCCGACACCGCCCTCAAGACCGCCGACTCCGGCT
>QNBY01000013.1 GCA_003644275.1 Planctomycetota bacterium | reverse complement strand
GGGGCCATAGAGAAAAACGACCGCGAGGGCCTTTCCCCCTCCGTCCTCTACGCCCTCGCCGCCGTGGAGGAAGGATGCTCCTTCGTCAACTTCACCCCCTCGCCCGGCACCGACAGGCCCGACCTCGCCCAGGCCGCCGAGGAAGCGGGAATCGTCCACGTGGGCAAGGACGGCAAGACGGGCGAAACCCTCCTGAAAACCGTCCTCGCTCCCATGTTCGTCATGCGCAACTTCCGCGTGCTCTCGTGGGAGGGCTACAACATGCTGGGCAACAGGGACGGCCTGATTCTGGACGATCCCGGCAGCAACGCGGCCAAACGCGCGAACAAGGACAGGGTGCTGCGCTCCATCATCACCGATCCGGACATGCACACACGCACCCGCATAGACTACGTCCCCTCGCTGGACGACTGGAAGGTGGCCTGGGACTACATCCATTTCGAGGGCTTCCTCGGCACCCGCATGAGCATGTCCTTCCTCTGGCAGGGTTGCGACTCCATGCTCGCCGCGCCGCTCGTGCTCGACCTGGTGCGTTTCGTCGCCTTCGAGGCCGCCAGGGGAGGGCGCGGGCTGCAGAAGCAACTCGCCCCCTTCTTCAAGAATCCCATCGGCGTGGACGAGCACGATTTCCACGCCCAATTCGACGCGCTGGTGGACTTCTACCGCAACTCCTGAATCCCCCTCCGTATCCGCCGAAAAAAGAAGGGAGGCTCGCGCCTCCCTTCTCTCGTTTTCGCGTTCGATCGCGGTCTTACTTGACGGGCTCCTTGAAGGCGAGCAGCAATCCCTCCGCCGTGACGGCGTACACCGAGGAATCCCAGCAGTTGGGCATGAAGTAGGTGAACTTCGAGAGCTTCCTCTTCCAGTGCACGTTGCCGTTGTCCGGGTTCACCGCGGCGATGGTGTTCTTGCCCAACAGCAGGTAGATGTCTCCCGCGGAGGTGACGCCGATGACGTAGCGCGCGTCCTTCATGGACCACAGCTTCGCGCCCGTCTTGAGGTCCAGGCAGAAGAACTCGCCGCTTATGTTGCGCACGAACACCTTGTTGCGCACCACGACGGGCGACGTCTCGATGGGCGCTCCGGAACGGAACTCCCACAGCTTCTGGGAGGAAACGGCGTTCACGCAGTAGAGGTTGGTGTCCTGCGAGCCGAACAGCACGTGGGGGTCCTCCCCTATCCGGGTTATCACCGGCTGGGCGAGAAGGCGGCCGTAGCTCTTGTACTTCCACAGAAGCTTCCCGGCGGAGCTGACGGCGTAAAGGTAGCCGTCGGTGCAGGGCGCGAGGACGTAGTCGGCGGGCTTGGGAGCGAACGGATCGTTGGGCTCCGCCACTATGTCGCCGTCCAGGGTGTAGGTCCAGGCAACCTCGCCCGTGAGCCTGTCTATCCCCACGAGAAGCTTGTTCCAGGTCCCGACGTAGAGCATGGTGGGCGTGGCGTGGATGGGCGTCGCGAGGGTGAGGTCGTAGGTCTTCATCCACTTCGTCTGCCCGCTGCGCCTGTCGAGGGCCAGTATGGTGCTGAGGTTGGTGATGTAGAGCCCGAAGGCCGTCGCCTTCGGCGGGGCGGTCAGACGGAAGCGCAGGTTGGTGGCCCACTGCAGCGCGCCTTCGAGCGAGAGGGAACAGAAGGTGTTCTTGTCGGTCTGGACGTATATGTTCCCGGCTATCTCGGCGGTGGTGTTGGCGTCGATGTAGAACTTGGCGGTGGGCTGATACCACATGCTGACGATCTTGCCGAGCTTCCTGCTGTAGAAGGGCCACTTCAGCTCGAGCTGGAAGTCCGCCGGCACGTTGTCGTAGATGAGCTTCTCCAGCGAGGTCTGCTCGTCCTGATTGGCGGATTTGTCGGTGCCGGTGGCCTTCTTGGGAGGCTCCAGGTACGGTCTCTTGCCGTCCGCATACGAGGCGCCTGCGGCGATCAACACGGCGAGTAGCAAGAGAGGAACAACGACGGCGAGCCTTCTCATCGAACCCTCCTGGGAATGTGGTGTTGCCATCACGAGTCGATACGCGAGGCTATTATAGGAACGGGCGAAAAACCTGTCAAGAAAAAAACGGCGCGTCCCCTTCCCTCGGGACGGGCCTTTTTCCTTGACGCGCGCCGTCCGCAGGGCTATAATTCCCACAAAGCGAGGAGGTTTCGATGAAAACGGCTACCATTTTGTTGATCCTGGGGATACTTGCGGGGACCGTCTTCCTCGTGGTCATCCTGGTGGTGGCCTATTTCTTCGGCATCTGGCTCCGCGCCCGCTTCAACAACGCCCCCGTCAGCTTCTTCGAGCTCGTGGGAATGAAGCTCCGCCGCGTGGACGTCAACCAGGTGGTGAACGCCCGCATCAAGGCCGTCCAGGCGGGACTGAAGGTCTCCATAGAAGAGCTCGAATCCCACTACCTCGCCGGTGGAAACGTGATGAACGTCATCGAGGCCTACATCAGCGCCAGCCGCGCGGGCATATCACTCGATTTCGGCCGCGCCTGCTCCATCGACCTCGCCGGCCGCGACGTCAAGGACGCCGTCCAGACCTCCGTGCTCCCCAAGGTCATCGAGTGCCCCGGCGGCGGCCGCAAGGTGGCGGCGGTCGCAAAGGACGGCATCCAACTCCTCGCCAGCGCCCGCGTCACCGTCCGCACGAACATCGAAAGGCTCATCGGCGGCGCCACCGAGGAAACCATCATCGCCCGCGTCGGACAGGGCATCGTCACCACCATCGGATCCGCCGAGTCCCACGAGGAAATTCTCAAGAGCCCCGCCAAGATATCCCAGGTGGTCCTCGACAAGGGCCTCGACGTCGGAACCGCCTACGAGATACTCTCCATCGACATCTCCGACGTGGACATCGGCGTCAACGTCGGCGCTCAGCTCCAGTACGACCAGGCCCAGGCCGACATGCGCGTCGCACAGGCCCGCGCCGAGGAACGCCGCGCCATGGCGGTGGCCGAGGAACAGGAAAACCGCGCAAAGGTGGTGGAGATGAAGGCGGAGCTGCTCGCGGCTGAGGCGCTCGTCCCCGTCGCCGTCGCAGAGGCCTTCCGCGCCGGGAGGGTGGGGATTTGAGGGCCTTCTTCGCCGCATTACTGGTGCTCGCAATGGGAGGGTTGTCCCTCCCGTTGTTATGGGGCGAGGAAGCGAAACCCGCCCCCGACTCCTGGCGGAAGGCGGTCGTCGCCTCCCTCGACGGGTATTCCGTCACCGGCGAGGAATTCGCCCGCAAGCTCTTCCTCCTCGGCTACCACGACGACAGGGAGATACTCATCAACCGCGTCATCGTCGCCCAGCAGGCCCGCGCCCGCGGCGTCAGGGTGGACGACGCGGAGGTGGAAAGCAGCCTCAAAAAGTATGTCGCCGAGATGATCAAGCGCGGTGAGGCGGCCGACCTCGACGAACTCCTCTACATCAGCAGGCTCACCCGCCCCGAGCTCGAACAGCAGGTGAGGATGAGGCTCGCCCTGAAAAAAATGGTCATGGCCGACCGCAAGGTGAGCGAGGACCTCGTGGTGAACGCCATCCCCCTCTGGCTGGAGGAAAAACGCAACGAATCCCGCATCGTCCGCTTCTCCCTCAAACCCGACCAGCCCCTCGTCAACTGCGCCGAGGTGAACGGCGAGCCCATCGGCGTCAAGGAACTCGTCAGGCAGATACTGCGCCGCAAGAGCGACGAGGAGATAGAGGACTTCCTCGAGGAGCTCACCAACTTCCACCTCGTCCGCCGCAAGCTCGAGGAAATGGGCAAACCCCTCACCCGCGAGGACCTGCTCGACGAGTTCCACCGCCTCAGCGAGGAAGTGAAGGAGGACCCCAAGTTCAACGGCGTGCCCCTCATGGACATCCTCGCCGCCCAGAAGACGACCATCGAGGACCTGATGAACGAGCCCGGCTTCCAGTTGCGGGCCATGATTCGCAAGGCGTGCGACGCCGCGCATCCCATCTCCGTGGAGGAACAGCGTAAGTACTTCGAGGCCCACCGCGCCGCCCTCGCCGACCGCGAGGTGATGATAAGGATAATCTCCCTCTACTACCGCGACGAACGCGGCCGCCCGAGGGAGGGCGTCACCCGCGAGAGCGTCCTCGAACAGATGAAAGAGATAGTGGAACGCCTGAAAAAGGGCGAAAAATTCGAGGACCTGGCGAAGCAGTACGCGCAGGACGCGGGCCTGAAGGAATCCGGCGGCCTGGTGGGAATGCCCCTCAAGGACGATTCCGCCATCTTCCGCTACCTGCCCGAGCTCAAGGTCATATTCAAGGGCAAGCCCGGCGAGATAATGGGGCCCATAGAGTCGAAGTACGGCGTCCATCTCGTGAGGATAGAGGGCGTGAAGGACAAGAGTTTCGAGGAAGTCCAGGCCAAGGTCCTGCACGAGATGCGCGTGGAGATACGAAAGAAATGGCTCTCCGACCTCCGCCGCGAGAAGCACGCCCGGAACATGTCGGCCCCCCAGTTGCTCGCCGTCTTTTTCGAGGGATTGCGCCCTCCGAAGTGAGGTGAACGAACCCGTTACTTTCCGCTGCCCGCGTTGTTACAATCGGACAGACGCCACCGGAGGACACGACATGAGCAAACCCCTTCCCTCGCTTTCCATCGTCCTTCCCTGCTACAACGAGGAGGCCAACGTCGAGCGCACGGTGGCCAACGCCCTCTCCGCGGGCCGCCGCTTCACCGACGACCTCGAGGTCATAATCGTGGACGACGGCAGCCGCGACCGCACCGGCGAGATAGCCGACAAACTCGCCGCCGAGCACCCCGAGGTCAAGGTCGTCCACAACCGCCCCAACCGCGGCTACGGCGGCGCCGTCCGCGCCGGCTTCGACGCCGCCACCAAGGAATACGTCTTCTTCACCGACGGCGACGGCCAGTTCGACATGAACGAAATCGAGCTCCTCATCCCCCTCATCCGCGAGGAAGGGGTGGACATCGCCGCAGGCTACCGCCTCGACAGGAAGGAAGGGCTCATAAGGAAGTTCAACGCCTGGGCCTACGGCCGGATACTCGTCCCCCTCGCCCTCGGCGTCAAGGTGAAGGACCTCGACTGCGCCTTCAAGCTCATGCACCGCCGCGTCCTCGACTCCATGGAGCTCGAGTCCACCGGCGCCCTCATAAACGCCGAGCTCATGGCCAAGGCCAAGAAGTTCGGTTTCCGCTGGAAGCAGGTGGGCGTCCATCACTTCGAGCGCAAGGCGGGCGAGCCCACCGGCGCGAAGCTCTCGGTCATCCTCCGCATGTTCAAGGAACTCTTCAAGCTCGGCGGCAGAATAAGAAAGGCCGAGCCCAAGACGAAGGGCGGGAAGGGATAGCCCCTCAGTCCCCCGGTCCGGGCCGCGTCAGCCGCTTTCCGGCCGAACAGCCGCCCGCCATGGGACAGCCGGAGCACTTCGCCGGGTCCCCGTCGCATTCCTCCTCCGACACGCCCGTCCTCTTTGCGAGGTAGAGAAGCACGTACACCAGCGCGACGAACCCGGCGGAAACTATGATCACCATCTCGAACGGCTTCATGTCGTCATCCCGAACAGGATACCACACCTGACGACCAGGAAGCTCAAAACCCACGCCAGCACCGTCAATCCCGTCCACTGGGCCGCGGGCAGCAGCCACGAGCCCGTCTCCTTCCTCACCACCGCGAACGTCGCTATGCACGGCGAGGCGATCAGTATGAAGATGAGAAGCGACAGCCCCGTAAGCGGCGTGTACTCGTCCTTCAGCCGGTCCCTCAGGGGCTTTTCGGGCTCGTCCGGCGCGTTCTCGAGCGAGGTGATTATCCCCATCTGGGCCACGAACACCTCTTTGGCCGCCGCGGCCCCCAGTAGGGCGGTGTTTATCTTCCAGTCGAACCCTATCGGCTTCGAGAAAGGCTCCAGCGCCCTTCCTATCCACCCCAGCGCCGCGTTCTCGGTCCGCACCGCGGCCGCCCGTTCGGGCGGCAGTCCCGCAACGGCCTCCTCGGGCGGCGCCGGGAAGTTGCCCAGTATCCACAACAGCACGGATATGGCGAGGATGACGGTCCCCGCCTTGTACAGGTATTCCTTCGCGCGGTCCCAGGCGTGGATGAACAGGGTGCGCAGCGTCGGTATGCGGTAGGGCGGAAGCTCCATCACGAACGGCGAGTCCTCCCCCTTGAACAGCGTGGAGCGGAGCACCCTCGCTATCAGCACGGCGAGCAGTATCCCCACGAGGTATATCGTCCACAGCATCGGCCCCTGCCAGGCCGCTGGGAAAAACGCGGGAATCACCAGCGTGTAAACCGGCAGCCGCGCCCCGCAGCTCACCAGCGGAAGAACGAGTATGGTGAGCAGGCGGTCCCGCCGGGACTCCAGCGTCCTCGTCGCCATCACCGCCGGAACCGTGCACCCGAACCCTATCAGCATGGGGATGAAGCTCTTGCCCTGCAACCCCATGAACCGCATGAACCGGTCCATCAGGAAGGCCGCGCGCGCCATGTAGCCCGTGTCCTCCAGAAGCGATATCGCCAGGAACAATATGAATATGTTGGGCAGGAACACGAGCACCCCGCCCACGCCGCTTATCACGCCGTCGGTGATCAGCGAGCGCAGCATGTCCATACGGCCGGGCTCCCACACGTCGTTTATCCACGAGGACAGACCGGCGAACGCGCTCTCCAGCCACCCCATCGGTATCTCCCCCAGCTTGAAGGTGAGCGTGAACACCAGGTACATCAGCATGAGGAAGATGGGTATCCCCGTGAGCCTCCCCGTGAGCACCACGTCTATCTTGTCCGAGAAGCGGTGCCTGGCCTCCGGCGTGCACACCACGGCGGGATGGCACGCTCCGCTTATGAACCCGTAGCGCCTCTCCGCGAGCACCACCTCCACGGTGTCCCTGAAGAGGCCCTCTATCCGCTTGCGCGCCTCCGCGGCCTTCCCCAGCAGCTTCGGTATCCGCTTGTGGATGCGCGACAGCCGCTCCGCCAGCACCTCGTCCCCTTCGAGCAGCTTTATCGCTATCCACCTGGGCGGAAGGCCGTCATCACCTCCCTCTATCCCTATCTCCCTCACGGCCTTCTCGATGCCCTCTATCTCCTTCTCTATCTCCCGCCCGTAATTTATGCGCAGGGCGGGGGAGGGCGGCGAGTGGAGCGAGCCCCTCACCACCTTCAGCAACTCCGGTATCCCCCTCCCGCGGTGCCCCACCGTGGGCACCACGGGCACCCCCAGCTTCGCCGAGAGCAGCTCGTGGTCTATCCTTATCCCCTGGCGTTCGGCCACGTCCGACATGTTGAGGGCGATGACCAGCGGCATCCCCATCTCCATGAGCTGCACCGCCAGGTACATGTTGCGTTCCAGGTTGGTGGCGTCCACCACGTCCACGACCAGGTCCGGGCGGTGATCCAGCAGGAAATCGCGGGCCACCGTCTCCTCCGCCGAGAAGCACGACAGGTTGTACGTCCCCGGCAGGTCCACGAAACGGACGGGCGTCCCCTCCAGTTCGAGGACGCCTTCCTTTATCTCCACCGTGACGCCGGGATAGTTGCCGGTGTGATGGCGCAGGCCGGTTATGTGATTGAAAAGGGAGGTCTTCCCGCTGTTCGGGTTCCCCGCGAGGCAGACCGTGAAACGGGGCTTCACGCTTCCCTTCCTATGTGGCGGGCAGTGCGGCGCGGACGATCATCTTCGCCGCCTCCCCTCTCCCGACCATGAGGCGCGAGCCCTCCAGGGCGATTATCACCGGGCCGAAGAAGGAGTTCTTGAGCACGGTGAAGGAAGTGCCGGGGACGACGCCCAGGGCGGCGAGGCGCGCGACAAGCGCGCGGCCGCCGGAGAACCTGACGAGCACCACGGACGAACCCGCTGCGGCCTCCGAAAGCGAAAACTCGTGCGGTGCGACCCTGGAGCCGGTCATTTCGAGTCCTCCTTGATCTCCTTGCGGGGAAAGGGTACGCCGCTGCGGAAAGCCGCGAGCATCTCGGAAAAGCGTTGTATCACCAGCGCGGATACCACGTGCTCTATCCCGCAGGCGGCGGATTCGGCCTCCTCCATCGGAACGCCGAGCACCTCGTGGAGGAAGTCCCGAATTATGAAGTGGCGGCGGCTCACTTTCTCCCCTATCTCCCTCCCCTGCGGCGTGAGGCGCACCCTCCCGTAGGAATCGTGCAGCACGAACCCACGTTCCTGCAGCGCCTTCACCGCCAGCGAGGCGGCGGACTTCCCCACCCCCACCATCTCCGCGATGTCGGACACCCGGGCGGAGCCGTGCCTCATCTCGAGCAGGAACACGGCTTCCAAATAGTCCTCTTGGGACGATGTGGTCTTCTTCGATGAGCAGTCCATCTCCCCCATTATAGTTTACGTTCCCAAACTTGCGGGCTTTTTTCGGGCCTGGAGCGCGCGGAGGGCGAATCGAGAAAAAAATCGAGTTTTTCCTTGACAGTGTAGCACGAATCCTATAATCGTGCTACGTATGTCCAAAGGCGGCAGAGACACAAACGTTTACAGGTTCGGAGTCTCCATGGAGCCCGCTCTCGTGGCCGAACTCGACGGCTACGTGAAGCGTTCCGGCTTCCGAAACCGCTCCGAGGCCATACGCGAGATCATCCGCGGCCACATGGCCGAACACCGCTGGGACGACCTCGAGGGCGAGGTCGCCGCCGTCCTCAGCGTCTTCTTCTCCCGCGCCGTCCCGGGCGTGGAGGAAAAGCTCGCCGCCCTCAGGAACCGCTTCGCCTCCGCCGTCCTCAGCGGCCTCGAGATTCCCCTTCGCTTCGGAAGCTCCGTCCTCGTCATGGGCCTCTACGGCGAGCGGCCCACCGTCAGCCGCATGGTGGACGCCTTCCGCGCGGTGGACGGCGTCGAGCACGCCGAGGCCGTCCTCCTCCCGCGCGCCCGGCTCGGAAGCGCTCCGGAAAGGCCGCGCCGCTCCGGCCTGAGGGAATACTTCGAGAGGGAAGACGCCCACATCGAGCCCGCCCCGGAGGAAATGGCCCTCTTGCGTTCCCGCCTCCAGGCCTTCCCCCTCTCCGGAGCCGTGGCGCTGGACGCCGGTTGCGGCACCGGTGCCTCGACCGCCCTCCTCCTCGAGCTCGTCTCGCCCGGCGGCCGCGTCATCGCGGTGGACTTCTCCTCGAAGGCCGTCGAGCTGACCCGCTCCCGCGTGGGAGCCCGCGCCGAGCTGCGCCGCGACGACCTCGCCTCCTTCTCCGTCCTCCCCGCAAGCGTGGATTTCGTCCTCTGTCACGACACCTTCGGAATACTCGAGGACAAGTCGGCCTTCCTCCGCTCCGCCAGGCGCGCCCTGCGGCCCGGCGGAAGGCTCTACGTGTTCGATTGGCCCTCTCCCCCCCTCCCGTTCAAGGCCGAGCTCCCCGCAGGCGGCCGCCTCAAGAGGCTCCTCTGTTCCGCCGGCCTCATCCTCGAAGATTGCGAGAGGGCTCCCGTTTACGCTTTCACCGCGCACGCTCCCGGCGGGTCGGGCGCTGCGCGTGAGATTTACGGCAACGACACCCGAAAAAAGGAGGAGTAATGCCAAGGATTCTGATCATCGACGATGATCCGGACGTGGTGGAATTCACCTCTATCGTCCTCGAAAAAGAGGGTTACGAGGTGGTCTCCGCGTCGAGCGCCGCGGATGGTAAGAGGGCCATCAGGGAAGAGAAGCCCGATCTCATCATCCTCGACGTCATGATGGAGCAGCCCGACGACGGATTCGTCCTCGCCCAGGAAGCGAGGGCCGACGGCATCAGGACCCCCATCCTCATGCTCACTTCCGTCGGCAAGGCGTTCGGTATGGAGTTCGGCAAGGACGACGAGATGGTCCCCGTGGACGACTTCGCGGAAAAGCCGCTCGAGCCCGCCGTGCTCCTCGCCAAGGTCAAGAAGCTTCTCGAGAAGGAGGGATAGGCATGCTGGAATCCGAACGCAACCTGCTGCGGAAGGACATCGCCGAGCTCTGTGAAAAGTACGGCCACGACCGCGCTTATCTCCTCCCCATTCTCGAAGCCGTCCAGGAGAAGTACCGCCACGTCTCCGACGTCGCCATGCAGGAAATAGCCGACGGCCTCGGCATACACCCCGTCGAGGTGTACTCCGTGGTCACCTTCTACGCTTTCCTCTCCGCCGAGCCCAAGGGCAACTTCATCATCCGCCTCTGCCGCACCATCAGTTGCGACATGGCCGGAAAGGACGCCATCGCCCGCCAGCTCGAGAACGAGCTCGGCATAGGCTTCGGAGAGACCACCCCCGACGGCCGCTTCACCCTCGAATGGACCAACTGCCTCGGCATGTGCGACCAGGGACCGGCCATGATGGTCAACGACGTCGTCTTCACCCAGCTCACCCCCCGTAAGGTCCACGAGATAATCTCCGAGTGCCGCAAGCAGTTCGGCCCTTACACGCTTCAGGAAAAGGAGGCTCGGTAATGGCAAACAGGCAAGGCCCCATCATCTTCTCCGCCATTGAGCCCTCTGCCGGGCTCAAGACCGCCCTCGACAAGGGGCGTCCCGGTACTATAGCCGAGGTGAGGAACTCCGGCCTGAAGGGCCGCGGCGGCGCCGGCTTCCCCACGGGCGTCAAGTGGAACCTCGCCGCCAGCGCCAGGGGCGACAGGAAGTTCGTCATCTGCAACGCCGACGAGGGCGAACCCGGCACCTTCAAGGACCGCGTCCTCCTCGCCGAGTACGCCGACCTCGTCTTCGAGGGAATGACCATCGCCGGTTACGCCGTCGGCGCGAAGGAAGGCATCCTCTACCTCCGCGGTGAGTACGCCTACCTCCGGAGCCACCTCGAGGGCGTCCTGGCCGCCAGGCGCGAGAACGGCCTGCTCGGCAAGGGAATCCTCGGCAAGGACGACTTCGACTTCGACATCACCATCTTCATGGGCGCGGGCGCCTACGTCTGCGGCGAGGAAACCGCCCTCATAGAGTCCCTCGAAGGACACCGCGGCGAGCCCCGCAACCGGCCTCCCTACCCCGTCACCCAGGGCTACCTCGGTTGCCCCAGCATCGTCAACAACGTCGAGACCTTCGCAGTAACCCCCCACATCCTCGCGAAGGGCGCCGACTGGTTCAAGGCCGTCGGGACCGACCGCTCCACCGGCTCCAAACTCTTCAGCGTCAGCGGCGATTGCGAGCGCCCCGGCGTCTACGAACTCCCCATGGGCATCACCGTCGCCGAGCTCCTCGAACACGTCGGGGGCGAGAACGCCAAGGCCGTCCAGATAGGCGGCGCAAGCGGCCACTGCGTCCCCCGCAAGGACTTCTCCCGCACCATCGCCTACGAGGACGTCCCCACCGGCGGCTCCATCATCGTCTTCGGCCCCGGCCGCGACATGCTCGCCGTCGCCAAGAACTTCATGGAGTTCTTCGTCGAGGAATCCTGCGGCCAGTGCACCCCCTGTCGCGTCGGGAACGTCAAGATACTCGAATGCATCGAGATGCTCGAGGAAGGCCGCTGCTCCATCGAGTACCTCAACGAGATAATCGAGCTCTGCCGCACCATGCAGGTCGCTTCCAAGTGCGGCCTCGGCCAGAGCAGTCCCAACGCGTTCCTGTCCATAATCGAGCACTTCCAGGACGAAATCCTGGGTCGCGTCCACGTTTGCCGGTAAGGAGGAAGGAATGAGCGAAAAGAAAGAACCCATCACGTCTCCGACTAACCGGGCGCCGAAAAGCCAGAAGCCGCACCGGGTGGACGGCGGCGACGATCCGAACGCGATCGGGGCGCAGGTTACCGTCACCATAGACGGAATACAGACCAAGGTCCCCCTCGGCACCACCATACTCGAGGCAGCGAAGAAGATAGGCGTCAAGATTCCCACCCTCTGCTACCATGAGGATCTCTGCATCGCGGGCGTCTGCCGCCTCTGCGTGGTCGAGGTCGAGGGCCAGAGGACCCTCCAGGCCGCCTGCGCCTTCCCCATCACCGGCCCCATCGTGGTCCGCACCTACTCCCAGAAGGTGCGCAAGGCCAGGCGCCACATCATAGACCTGCTCCTCTCCGAGCACTACGGCGAGTGCTACTCCTGCTTCCGCAACAACAACTGCGAGCTCCAGACCCTCGCCAAGGAATACGGCGTGGACTACTTCCGCTTCGGCCATCCCGAGGAGCCCCGCTTCGAGATAGACCGCTCCAGCTACGCCGTGGTCCGCGACAACAACAAGTGCGTCCTCTGCCGCCGCTGCGTCAGGACCTGTATCGACATGCAGGAAGTCGGCGTCCTCGAGGCCGTGAACCGCGGCGATCAGACCGAGATAGCCACCTTCATGAACAAGCCGCTCTCGGATGTCGTCTGCATCAACTGCGGCCAGTGCATCAACCGCTGCCCCACCGGCGCCCTGCGCGCCAACGACCCGACCGACGAGGTCTGGGCCGCCATCGACGACCCGACCAAGCACGTGGTCATCCAGACCGCCCCCAGTCCCCGCGCCGGCATCGGCGAGTGTTTCGGCCTGGAGCCGGGCCAGCCGCTGACCTTCGAGATGAACACCGCCCTGCGCCGCTGCGGGTTCGACAAGGTCTTCGATACCAACTTCTCCGCCGACCTGACCATCATCGAGGAAGGCACGGAACTGCTGTTGCGGTTGTACAAGGCCCTGGTCGAAAAAGACCCCGACGTCGCCCTGCCCCAGTTCACCAGTTGCTCGCCGGGCTGGGTGAAATATCTCGAACATTTCTATCCGCAGTACATCCCCAACGTCAGTTCCGCCAAAAGTCCCCAGCAGATGTTCGGTGCCGTCATCAAGACCTACTACGCCCAGAAGGCGGGCATCGATCCCAAGGACATCGTCACCGTCGCGCTGATGCCCTGCTCGGCCAAGAAGTACGAATGCAACCGCCCGGAAATGTGTGACTCCGGCTTCAAGGACATCGACTACGGCCTGACCACCCGCGAACTGGC
>QNBY01000012.1 GCA_003644275.1 Planctomycetota bacterium | reverse complement strand
TTTCCTCCGGCGCGAGCGGCACCAGTTTCTCCGCCACCTTTCTGCCGTCGCAGGAGAGGGCGAGCCTCACGTCGAAGGCCTCGCGGGAGAAGTTCACCACGTCGGCGGCGAACAGGAGGGAGGAGCCGGTGGGGGAGCGTTTCACGGAGGGGTTCCTGACGGCGGCGTTGCGCATTCCCTCGGCGGTGAAGTCCACGGTGTAGAGGACGAGGCGGTCGCGGAGGTCTTCGGGCAGGGCGTCGGCGGGGAGGGAGAAGCCCTCCCAGGTGGCCTTCTGGAAGTCGGACAGCAGGTAGAGCTCCAGGTTGGGGGTGTCGGCGTCGGAGAGCACGGCGAGCGCCTTTTTCACGGCCGTTCCCGGGTCGCCCGCGGCGTAGCCCTGGCGCAGCTCGGCGATGGAGCGCTCGAGCAGGTCGCCGGGCGGGAGGGCCTTGTTGTACACCACGTCGCCGGTGATGGAGCCCGTTACGAGCGGGATTACGGCCATGCGGTCGCTGTTCTTCATGCCGGCGAGGTTGCCGGAGAGGAGGTCGCGGGCGCGCTCGAAGTTGCTCACGCCGCCCACCTGGGCGCTCATGGAGAGGGAGTTGTCCACCACGAAGACCATGGTGACGGGGGCGTCCTCGTCGCCCAGTCCCGCGCCCTTCAGGACGGGGCGGGCCATGGCGAGCGCGAGCAGCGCTATCAGGGCCACACGCAATGCGAGGAGCAGAAGCTCCCTTATCCTCTGGCGCATGGAGAGGCGGGCCTGAATCTCGCGCAGGAAGCGGAGCGTTCCGAAGGGCTGCACCTTCGCCTTCCGCCTCTGCATGAGGTGGATGACGATTGGGATCGCCGCTGCGGCGACGCCCGCGAGAAACAGGGGTGATATGAACGAAATGCCCGGCATGGCTTCACCTTTCGAGGAAGCAAACGGCGTGCCGTGCAATTATAAGGGGGAAAGCGCGGAAAATCCACGAAAGAGGCCGGTTCCAGACCGATTTTCGAGAGGGAGGCCGCGAGGCGTGGACGGGAGCGGCGGGACGTGTGGTTTTTTTCGACATCACATGCCGGAAAGAATCTCTCCGGCCGCCTTCCCGACACGGGGGAAATCGAGGCATTCCCGGAGCACCTTGCGGGCCTTCCGGCTCTCGCCGGTCCTTCTCAGGGCTTCCCCCAGCAGGAAGCGGTAGAACTCGTAGTCCCGCCCGCCGCGCTCCACTTTCTCCAGGAGAGGGACGGCGCGCTCCAGGTAGTCCCGCTCGAGGGCGAACAGCCGCCCGGTGCTCTTCAGCAGGGCCTCGCGCTCGTCGAGGTCCGCCGCGAGCTTCGCCGCCCTCTTCATGTACTTGCGGCGCAGCTTCAGCAGGCCCGCCCGGTGGCAGAGCAGCGCGGCGAGGAAGGCGTCGCCGAAATCGCCGCCGCCGAGCTTGGAAGCCGCCTTTCGGGCCGCTTTCGGCATGAGGGGTCCCTGCGGCAGCTCCGTCTCCAGGGTGGGGGCGCAACAGGTGCGGCGGGCCGCCCAGGCGGCGTTCACCCACGCCATGGCGACCTTGGAGGGCGGGGAGTCCAGGGCGGCGAGGCAGACTGCGGCGTACTCGTACTTCTTCCAGCAGGGGACCGCCCGCGGGCTGGAGGGTTTCGGCGTCTCCCCAAGGGCGGAGAGGGCCGCGCGGAGCTTCTTCCTGGCCTCGTCGGAGAGCGGCTTGCCGAACTCGGAGGCGAAGCGGGTGTAGCGGCAGTTCAGGCAGGTGACGAGGCCCGTGGCGTAGGCGGTGGGGTCGAGGGAGTAGGTGCAGAAGTCGCAATCGGAGCCGCCCATGTAGTCGGGCTCGGCGGGGGGAAGGTAGGGTGTCTTCCGGCCGCAGAGGGGGCAGACGGTCTCCGGGAAGCGCGAGAAGGACGATTCGGGTTGCCCGGCTTCCTCGCAGTGGGCGAGCAGCACGGGTATGAGCTTGCGTATGTCCGGGCGCTGGCCGTCGGCGTCCGCGGCCTTCAGCCACTTTCGGGCGTCCTCCGCCTCGCCGCAGCGTCTCTTGAGCTCGCCCGCGAGGTAGGTGTAGAGAAGCCTCTTGCGGGGATCGAGGCCGGGGGCGGAGAGGGCTTCCTCGAAGCGGGAGGCGGCCTCGGCGAGCAGGGCGGCCTCGTCGGCGGCGTCGCGCTCGAAGGCGTCGAGCTCGGCCCGCAGCTTCGCGGTGTCCTGCTCGGAGAAGAAGCGGGGAGCCGCGGAGGAGATGAGGGAGGCGAGTTTCGCCCGCGTGGCCGGAAGGCCGAGCCTCACCGTGAGCTGGAGCAGCCGGAAGGCCGTGGAGAAGGCGGCGGGCGAGTTCAGCTCCAGCGCCCTGTATTCCTCGCCGAACGCCTTGAAGGCGTCGAGCGGCATCCGGTAGCGCGGCAGGAGGGCGCGGAAGGTTATCTTGTCGCGCACCGCCCACGCGCCCAGGTGAGCGAGGGCGGCGAGCTCGGCCGCGGGAACCCCGCGCGCGGCGGCGCAGACCAGCGCGGCCTCGAACTTCCTCGCTATGGGCGCGGCCTGCTGGCTCGCGGGCGGCTTGCCGTTCCAGATGTCCTTCAGGCGCGGGGGGAGGTTCCTCTTGGCCGCGGGGGGAAGCGACTCGCCGGAGAGGAAGAAGGCCAGTTTGTCGGTGTAGCCGCAGGAGGTGCACACCTGCACGTCGAAGGCGCGGGTGGAGCCCCCGGCGGAGTAGTCGCAGAAGTCGCTGTCGCTTCCCGCCGAGCGGGCGGGCGGCACCGCCTGAGCGCCGTCGAAGGGAGCGCCGCAGAGGGGACAGACGAGCGGAAGCTTGACCACCTCCCCCGAACCCAGCGGCAGGAGGAGGAGCGAGAGCAGCAGGGCGAGCAGTACGGTCCGCGGGGCCGCCATGGGCTCACCCCTCGAAGGGAGCCAGCGCGTAGAGGGGCGTCAGGAAGAAGCGGGCGTCGAAGACCATGCAGTCGGGGAGGACGTGCTCCACCGAGGAAATGTCGCCGAGGTGCGCGGCCGCGAAGTCCTCCAGGTCGGCGGGGGAATGGAAGTCGGCCGGGAGGAGGGGGACGTCGTCGTCGAACAGGGCGGCGTGGGCGTGGAAGTGGAAGCGGCCGGGATCGAGCGAGGGGCCGAAGGCGCGCTCGAGCAGCCCGGCCCCCGCGCGGAGGTCGAGCAGCGAGGGTTTGAGGAACACGCCCGCCGCCGCGAAGGGGAAGCGTCCCCTGCCTCCGCGCCGCCTCAGGAAACGAGGGTAGTTGGAGGGCGAGTTGATCGGGCCGCCGTCCTGCGGGGCGTTGGGCAGGAAGGGGGGGGCGGCGAGCGCCTGGACGTCCAGTTTCCAGAAGGTCCCCGCCGCGCAGAAGCCGTACATGCCGGGCGAATCGGAGCAGAGGGAGAGTTCGTTGAACATCTGGCGCAGCACGGCGCTGAAGCTCCAGTCCTTACCGGGGGGCGTGTAGTAGCACAACGCTTCCTCGAAGGAGAAGGCGGCGAGATAGGGAGAGTCCAGGGCCTCGCCCGCGGTGCGGGGTTCGTCCGGGGAGGAGGCGGGCAGGACGGCGGCGGACCGGCCGCAGACCAGCGCCTCGCCGAAACGGGAGATCCCTTCCCCGCCAGGCGCGGCGCCCAGGCCGAGCCCCCAGCGGCCGCTTTCGAGCGCCAGGCGCGCCACGTCGCCGTCTTCGAGGCGGGAGGCCATGACCTTCCCGTAATCGCCGTTCACGAGGAGCGTGCTCATGCGCTCACCTTCCCACTCTGAAGGCCTCCATGCCGGGGTAACGGGCCGCCGCGCCGAGGCGTTCCTCGATCCGGAGGAGGCGGTTGTACTTGGCTATCCTCTCCGAGCGCGAGGTGGAGCCCGTCTTTATGAAGCCGGTGTTCAGCCCCACGGCCAGGTCGGCGATGGTGGTGTCCTCGGTCTCGCCGGAGCGGTGGGAGACCACGGTGGTGTAGCCCGCCTTGTGGGAGAGCGCCACCGCCTCCATGGTCTCGGTGAGGGTGCCTATCTGGTTCAGCTTTATGAGGACGGAATTCGCCACGCCTTCCTCGATGCCGCGCGAGATTATCTCGGCGTTCGTGACGAATATGTCGTCTCCGACGAGCTGCACCCTGCGGCCGAGTTCGGCAGTGAGGTGTTTCCAGCCCTCCCAGTCGTCCTCCGCCAGGCCGTCCTCTATGCTCACGATGGGGTACTTGTCGCACCACTCGGCGTAGAGCGAGACGAAGTCGGCCGCGGAGAGCGCATCGCCGCCGGACCAGCGGAGCACGTAGGCGCCGCGCTCGGCGTCGTAGAGCTCGCTGGCCGCGGTGTCTATCGCCAGGGCCACGTCCTCGCCCGGCGTGAAGCCCGCTTCCTCCACAGCGCGGAGGATGATGCGGAAGGCTTCCTCGTCGCTGTCGAGGCTGGGCGCGAAGCCGCCCTCGTCGCCGACGGAGGTGGCGAGCCCTTCGCTCTTCAGTATCTTCTTGAGGTGGTGGAAGACGGTGGCGGCGTAGCGCAGCGCCTCGCGGAAGTCGGGCGCGCCGACGGGGAGGATGAGGAATTCCTGCACGTTGAGGGAGTTGTCGGCGTGGACGCCGCCGTTTATCACGTTCACCATGGGGACGGGCAGGACGCCCGCGTTTATGCCGCCTATGTAGGCGTAGAGCGGGAGGCCGTGGAACTCGGCCGCCGCCTTGGCCGCGGCGAGCGAGACGCCCAGTATGGCGTTGGCCCCGTAGCGCGACTTGTTGGGCGTGCCGTCGAGCTCTATCATGGCGCGGTCGATGGCCGCCTGATCCAGCGCGGAGGTCCCCACGAGGCGGGGGGCTATCTCCTCGTTGACGTTCCGCACCGCCTTCAGGACGCCCTTGCCGAGATAGCGGCTCATGTCGCCGTCCCTGAGCTCGAGGGCCTCGCGGCTTCCAGTGGAAATACCGGAAGGAACGGCGGCCCGGCCCACCTCTCCGCTCTCGAGAAACATCTCTACCTCGATGGTGGGATTTCCTCTCGAATCCAGTATTTCACGCGCCTGTATCTTCTCGATCACCGGCATGTGCTCTCTCCTTTCATGTAGCGACAACCAATCAATGACATCGTCAATTCAATCGCGCTCGATTATACCGGGCGTTGGGGCGTTGAGGGCGATGGAAAGGGCACAAAAAAAGGGCGGGGAAGATCCCCGCCCTTCGTCCGGCGGTGCGGCGGGCTCAGTTTTCCTGGTACTTTATGGTGATGAAGCGGAGGTCGCTCACTCCCTCGCCGTTCACCCACTTCATGTAGTAGGTCTGCTGGCGGACGAACGAATTGAGGAAGGAGACGCCGAGTATCTGCACGCGCCTCTTGACCTCTATGTGGAGCATGGTGGGCTCGGTATCGTTCTCCCAGCTTTGGATGGTGTCCTTGAACTGGTAGTGGTTCGCGCCTTCGATGGTGGCGAGTTCCTTGAAGGGATCCTGGTCGCCGTACACCTCGTCCTGGGTGTTGGGAGGGATGACGCCGTCCAGCGAGGCGGAGAGGATCATCACGGGGACGCCCGCCTTGTAGGGGCGGGGATGGGGGTCGTCCTCGGTGGGCTTGGGATAGTAGCGGGGGGCCGCCATGGCGAAGACGGCGTCCACCCTGTCGTCGAGCGAGGCGAAGATTATCGCGGCGCCCGCTCCCCGTCCGTGGCCCGCAGCGCCCACCATGGCGTCGTCCACGGCGTTGTGGAAGATGGAGCTGGAATCGGCGGATTGGGCGATCAGCCAGTCGAGCACGTAGGAGGCGTCCGCCGCGTCCTTCCTCGCGCGGTTGGCGGAGGAGGAGCCGAAGTTGGCCGCGGTGTTGATCGCGGCGACAATGTAGCCCCAGTGCGCCAGTTTCTCGTTGAAGTAGGTGTACTCCGTGGCGGCCGAGCCTTCCTCGGGCATGAAGACGACCACCGGGAACGGACCGGCCGAAGACACCGCGGAGGAATCGGCGGAATCGGTGGGATAGTACACGATCCAGGACACCGTCTTGTTGCGGTCGGAATCCCACTGGAAGTAGGTGGCGGTGCGCGAGAAATACGGGCCGGAATTGGCGGGGTCGGAGACGTCGGTGTTGGGAAGCACGTTGAGCGTCATGGGCGCCCAGGCCGTCATGGGCGCCCCGGCGCTCGACACCATGGTAGCGCCGATGTGGTAGGTGCCGGGCAGGAGCTCGGACACGTCGAGCAGCAGGTCTATCCCGCCTTCGGGGAAGGGGTCGGCGATGGGCGTGAAGCCGTTGGCGAGGTTGGTGTCGGTGTCGTAGAAGACCGTCACCACGCCGTCGTCCTTGGAGCTGTAGGCCCACCCGCGGATGGCGAGGGGCAGGAAGCGGCCGGCGATGATGGTCACGTCGGCGATGGGCTCGTAGAACTCGATGTAGGGGGAGTTGTCCACCGTTATCGCGCCGGGGGCGTAGGTGGTGACGGCGCCGTAGCGGTCGATGACCTGGCCGATGATGTGATAGGTTCCGCCCTCGCGGATGTCAATGTCCCAGGCGAGGTCGAAGGGACCGGCGTCGAGGTCGTCGAATATCCAGGTTATGCCGCCGTTGTCGGGGTCGGTGTCGGTGTCGTAGCCTATCCTGAAGAGGGCGTCGGGGTCGGTGGAGGTGGAATCGCCCTTTATGTTGAGCCGCACGGGCGGCAGGGGATGGACGGTGACGGGGTTGAGCGGCGAGACGAAGGTCACGGAGGGAAGGTCGCCTATGAGCAGGCTTCCGGGGGCGTAGGAGTATTCTTCGTAGGCTGTCTCGTGTACGTTTATGAAGGGGTAGTACCGGCCGTTGAAGGAATCGAGGACCGTCCAGACCGCCGTGAAGTCGCCCGCGCCGGGGGTGATGTCGAGTATGGCCGAATAGCCGTTGGTGGGGTTGCGGTCGGTGTCGAGGCCGATGAAGACGTTGGCGGAGGCGGAGTTGTTCGCGCCGGTGAACGGGTAGTCGGTCCCCCAGGCCGCCACCACGTCGCCCGCGGGAGCGGTGAGCGACACGGTGGGAGCGGCCCGCACCTCGAGGGGATGGTCGAGATAGCGGTAGAGCGTCTCGCCCGCCCGCGATATCTTCGCCACGAAATAGTAGGTGCCGGGCGTGTAGTCCGTCATGGAGACGGTGACGAGGAAGTAGCCGCCCGGGAAGGTGCGGTCGAACCACGTTATGCCGCCGTTGTCGTAGTTCGTGTCGGTGTCCCGGCCTACGGTGATTACGGCGGTGGAATCGTGCGTCCCTTCGCCGCGGAAATTGAGGAAGACGCGCTCGCCGGCCGTGGCCACTATCTTCTTGTTGGGCTCGGTCCAGAAGATGCTGAGGGGCTCGGGGGGAGGCGTGCTCGTGGGAGCCGTACTGGGGCTCGTGGAGACCGTCGGCGAGGGAGAGGCTCCGGTGTCCGTGCCGCCGCCTCCGCCGCAGGCGAGGGAGAAAGCCGCAAGCGCGACGAGGCACATCGCTATCAGCAAGGGACGCTTCATCTCGTTTCCTCCGGGAGAATTCGTAACGATATTTTACACCAAACGGCCGGTATGCAAGACAATTCCGCCCTGAAAACACATTATACTCTCCTTGCGCACCAAGGTGCAAGGAGGAGAGATGGAACAACTGGACTACAGGGGGAAACCCTGCCCGCTTCCGGTCGCGGGCACCCGCAAGTTCCTTATGCAGAATCCCGACAAGTCCGTTACCGTGCTGGTTTCCAAGCCGAACCAGTGCGAGAACGTCGCCGCGCTGGCCGAGCGCTTCGGGCGCAAGGTGGAGACGGAGGAGAGGGGCGACCACTTCGTCGTGATATTCCGTTGAACCCTCATCGCCTGCGCCTGTTTCGCCTTCCCCTCTTCTTCCGGCGGGGATCGAGCGAGGTGGGCGGTGAGTAGCGCTCGTCGCCGGTGAGGCGGGCGAGCGCGTCGCGGAGGCGGGCGGCGTCCTCGAAGCGCAGCTCGGCCGCCGCGCGGTGCATTTCCTCGGTGAGCAGGTGTATTTTTTCCGCCGCGTCCAGCTCGGCCGCGGAGGGGGGAAGCGGCGTTTCCTCACCGTCCCCGTCGGGAGCGAAGCCCACCTCGCGCAGCGCCTCGCGCACGGCGTCCTTCACCTCGCTCCGGGCGGAGGACGGCGTGATGCCGTGTTCCTCGTTCCAGGCGAGCTGTATCGAGCGGCGGCGGCGGCTCTCCGCTATGGCCGATTTCATCGCGGGGGTGGGCTCGTCGGCGTAGAGTATCACCTTCCCGGAGACGTTCCGCGCGCAGCGGCCCATTATCTGGATGAGCGAGGTCTCGTTGCGCAGGAAGCCCTGCTTGTCGGCGTCCAGTATCGCCACCACCGCCACCTCGGGCAGGTCCAGCCCCTCACGCAGCAGGTTCACGCCCACCAGAACGTCGAACTTGCCGGTGCGCAGGTCGCGGATGATGTCGATGCGGTCCAGGGTGTCTATCTCGGAGTGCAGGTAGGAACACCGCACGCCCTTCTTCTGGAGCCAGAGGGAGAGGTCCTCCGCCAGGCGCTTGGTGATGGTGGTGATGAGCACGCGCTCCCCCTTCTCCGCCGCGGCGGAGCATTCCGCCAGCAGGTCGTCGAGCTGCCCTTCGGCGGGCCTGACCTCGATGGGCGGGTCCACCAGGCCGGTGGGGCGGATTATCTGCTCCACCACCTGCTCGGAGCAGCTCCGCTCGAACTCGCCGGGCGTGGCCGAGACGAAGACCACTTGTCCCGTCACCTCCAGGAACTCCTCGAAACGCAGCGGCCGGTTGTCCAGCGCGGAGGGCAGCCGGAAGCCGAACTCGACGAGCGTTTCCTTGCGGCTCCTGTCGCCGTGGTACATTCCCCGCAGCTGGGGCACGGTGACGTGCGACTCGTCTATGACGGTGAGGAAGTCGGGCGGGAAGTAGTCGAGCAGCACGTAGGGCCGCGAGCCCGGCGGGCGGTTGGCGAGTATGCGGCTGTAGTTCTCTATGCCCGGGCAGGTGCCGGTCTCGCGGAGAAGCTCCAGGTCGTAGAGGGTGCGCTCCATTATCCGCTGGGCCTCTATGAGCTTTCCGCGCTCGCGGAACCAGGCCACCCGCTCGCGCATCTCCCGCTCTATCTCGGCGAGCGCCTTCTCGATGGAGTCGGAAGGCAGGACGAAGTGCGTGGCGGGGAAGATTACGGCCATGTCGTTCCGCTCGAGCACCTCGCCGGTGGAGGGGTCTATCACCGCCACGCTCTCCAGCTCCTCGTCGAAGAACTCCAGCCGGAGCGCCGTCTCCGCATAGGCGGGGAACACCTCGATGACGTCCCCGCGCACCCTTATCCGGCCGCGGCTGAAGTCCCAGTCGTTGCGGGAGTAGCCCACGGCGAGCAGGGATTTCAGGAACTCCCGCCGGGGGTAACTCTCCCCTACGCGGACCTTCACCGACATTCCCTCGTACTCGCGCGGCGAGCCCAGGCCGTAGATGGCGGACACCGACGCCACGATGACGCAGTCCCGCCGGGAGACGAGGGCGGCGGTGGAGGCGAGGCGCAGGCGCTCTATGCGGTCGTTTATCGAGGCGTCCTTCTCTATGTAGGTGTCCGTCTGCGGCACGTAGGCCTCGGGCTGGTAGTAGTCGTAGTAGGACACGAAGTAGTGGACGGCGTTGTTCGGGAAGAAGGTCTTGAGCTCGGCGTAGAGCTGGGCGGCGAGCGTCTTGTTGTGGGAGAGGACGAGGGTGGGCCGCTGCACTTCCTCGATTACCTTGGCGATGGTGAAGGTCTTGCCGCTGCCGGTGACGCCGAGAAGCGTCTGCAAGCGCATTCCCCTCTCGATCCCCTCGACGAGGGCGCGTATGGCCTTCGGCTGGTCCCCGGCGGGCTCGAAGGGGGAATGGAGGACGAAGCGCTCGCTCATCTGGGGCCTCCGGCGGGGGGCGGCGGCCCGAAGGTGAGCATGGGGAGCAGTTCTTCCACGCGGGCGGGCGGGAGCCCGGAGGCGAGGGAGAGCTCGGCGGCGGACGATATGGGCCCCACCCGCGAGCGGTAGCTCACCACCCTGCGGGCGGCCCTCGGTCCCATTCCGGGGAGCGCCTCGAGCAGATCGAGCGGGGCGGAGTTCACGTCCACCTTCAGGGGCGAGGGACGGAGGGACGCCGTAACCGCGCGGGGGCGCGACTCCCCTCCCAGCGCGAGAACGACCGCCGCGGCGGCCGCCAGCAACGCCACGGCCAGCGCCTCGCGGCCGGACAGCGCGAAGACATCGCTCGTTCTACCGCCCTTCTCCGCCATGGAAGACATTATACCCCCTTCACGCCCGCCAAAGAGAACGGCGGCCCGCCGGGACGGGCCGCCGTATCGCGTTCGAGCGCCTGCGCCGGCCGGCTCAGGATTCGGACTCCTCCGACGGCGCGGCGTGCATGTCGTAATCCACGAACTCGAAGATGACCTGGGGGGCGTTGTCGCCGAGCCTGCGCTTCGTGATGTGGATTATGCGGGTGTAGCCTCCCGGCCTGTCCTTGAAGCGGGGGCCTATCTCCTCGAACAGCTTGTTGACCGCCTCCTTGTCGGGCAGGCGGGAGAGGGCGAGCCTCCTCGCGTGGAGTGTTCCCTTTCTGGCGAGGGTGACGAGCCTTTCCACCAGCCGCCTGGCCTCCTTGGCCTTGGCGGGGGTGGTCTTTATGCGCTCGTGGAGTATGAGGTTGCGGGCGAGGTTGCGGAGCGTCGCCCTGCGGTGTTTCGTGTTGCGGGACAGTTTTCTTCCGGTTTTCAAATGACGCATGGCACCCTCCGGGCGTTGTTACGCGTTCATTCCAAGAGAGAGGTTCACCGCGGCGAGCTTCTTCTTGAGCTCGTTCATGCTCGCGCGGCCGAAGTTGCGAATGTCCTCGAAGTCCTGCTCCTTCATGCGGACGAGGTCGCGCACGGTCCTGAGGCCTGCGGCCTCGAGGCAGTTGCGGACGCGCACGGAGAGGTTCAGGACGTCGAAGGGCTGGTCCAAAAGCTCCTCGCTCGACGCGGGGCGTTCCTTCTCCACGTCGGCGGGGGTGATGACGGGTTCGGGTTCGGCCACCTCGGGGGCGGCGACGGGGGCCTTCGCCCCTATCTCGCTGCCCGCGTCGAAGTACTTCACGAAGGGGTTGAGGTGCTTGCGGAGGATGACCGCCGCCTCCACAAGGGCCATCTCCGGGGAGATGGTGCCGTCGGTCCATATCTCAATGGTGAGCTTGTCGTAGTTGGTGCGCTGGCCTACGCGGGTTTCCTCGACGAAGTAGCGGACGCGCTCGACGGGCGAGAACAGGGAGTCGAGGGGAATGGTGCCGATGGGCATGTCGGGTTTCACGTTCTGGTCGGCGAGGACGAATCCCCTGCCCTTCGCCACCTCTATCTCGAGGTCGAACACCGTGTCCTCGGAGGTTATCTCGGCGATGTGGTGCTCGGGATTGACGATGGTGGCCTGGGAGGGGCATTCCAGATCGCCCGCCTTCACGGGGCCGGGGCCCTTCTTCTTCACCTTCAGGGTGACGGGCTCGTCCCCGATGACCTTCACGCGGAGCTTCTTGACGTTGAGGACTATGTCCGTCACGTCTTCGAGGATTCCGTCCACCGCGGTGAACTCGTGCTCGGCGCCGGCGAGCCTCATCCTCACAGGGGCGGCCCCCTCGAGGGAGGACAGGAGTATGCGGCGCAGGCTGTTGCCGATGGTGGTCCCGAAACCGCGCTCGAACGGCTCCACGACGAAGCGCCCGAAGTTCGGCCTGTCGGGATCCTCCTCGAACACGACCCGCATGGGCAGTTCGAATCCTCGCCAGCGTATTCTCATTTGGTTTCCTCCAATCTGGGGCCGATTACTTGGACAGCAACTCGATGATGAGGTTGGTGTCCACTTCGATGGAACACTCGTCCTTCGCCGGCACGGAAAGCACTTTTCCGGAAGGCTGCGATTCGTCGAGCTCGAGCCAGGAGGGAACTTGGTTGAAGCGGATGCTCTCTATGTTCCTCTTGACGAGGTTGACGGACTTCTCCTTGTCGCGCGGGGTGATGACGTCCTCGGGGGAACAGACGAAGGAGGGAATGTCCACCTTCTTGCCGTTGACCGCGATGTGGCCGTGGCGGATGAGCTGCCGGGCGGCCTTGCGCGAGGGGGCGAAGCCGAGGCGGGTGACGACGTTGTCGAGCCTGAGTTCGAACATGGCCATGAGCTCCTCGCCGGTGGGGCCCTTGCGCCTTTCGGCCTCGGCGAAGCAGCGCCTGAACTGGGCCTCGAGTATGCCGTAGAAGCGCTTCACCTTCTGCTTCTCGCGGAGCTGGAGGGAGTACTCGGAGCGCTTTCCGCGCCTCCAGCGGTGCATTCCGGGGGGGTAGCTGCGCTTGCTGAGAGCGCACTTCGGGGTGTGGCAGCGTTCGCCCTTGAGGAAGAGCTTCACGCCTTCGCGGCGGCAGAGTTTGCAGCTTGGACCGAGATAGCGAGCCATATCGGCACCTCCTTATACGCGGCGCCGCCTGCGGGGGCGGCATCCGTTGTGGGGGAGCGGCGTGACGTCGGCGATGGCCTTGATGGTGAGGCCGGCGGCGGCGAGCGCGCGTATGGCGGACTCCCTGCCGCTGCCGGGACCCTTCACCCTCACCTCGACCTCGCGCATCCCGAGCTTGATGGCCTTGTGGGCGGCCGTCTCCGCGGCCCGCTGCGCCGCGAAGGGCGTGCTCTTGCGGGAGCCCTTGAAGTTCGAGGTGCCCGCAGAGGCCCACACTACCACGTTGCCCGAGTTGTCGGTGATCGTCACGATGGTGTTGTTGAAGGTGGCCTTGATATGAGCTATGCCGCTCGAGACCGTCTTCTTGACCTTCTTCTTCTGGTATCTTGCCATTGTTCCTCCTGGAAGAACCGGGGTTCTTCCCCCTCGCCGCGGAGGGGTTTACGCCCGGCCGCCTTTCGCGCTACTTCTTGCCGGCCTTCTTCTTGTTGGCTACCGTCTTCTTCTTGCCCTTCCTCGTGCGGGCGTTCGTCCTGGTGCGCTGCCCGCGCACGGGAAGCCCGCGGATGTGCCGGATGCCGCGGTAGCACTGGATCTTCTTCAGGCGCTGGATGTTCTGGGCCACCTGCCGGCGGAGCTGGCCCTCTATCACGCACTCCTTGTCCAGCACGGCGGCGATCTT
>QNBY01000011.1 GCA_003644275.1 Planctomycetota bacterium | reverse complement strand
GGATCGGGGAGCCCGGAGAGGGCGAGTTTCTCGGCGGTGTGGTGCGGCGGGCGCTTCCGCCTGACGCCGCGCCAGACGAAATACGGCGAGCCCAGCACCAGTCCGGCGAGATAGAGCAGGTCCCATCCTATCATTCAGCGTGGTCCTTCAGCAAAAGCCCCGGCGCAGGTGCGCCGGGGCGTGGGTTCTCCGGTCCGCGGGGGACGGCGGTTCACTCCGCCCCGAGTATTTTCTTCAGTTTTTGAAGCGCGTCCTCGACGGCGTAGGTGACGGCGCGGCTGGTGATGGTGGCTCCGGTTATGCCGTCTATCACGCCCCCGTCCTGCTTGAGCTTGAGCTGGGCGGGGTCGCGGTCGTTGAACTGGCGGAGGAAGACGCGCTTGTCCTTGCCGGGCTCGTCCTCGGCGCGGCCGAACAGGATGTCGAACAGCGACTTCTTCTCGGTGTTCTTTATGTTCTCTCCGAGGCCGGGGGTCTCGGCGGACTTCACCACGGCTATCTTCTTCACCTTGAACTTCCCGTCTTCGAGGACGCGGACGCCCACCATTATCTGGAGGGGCTCGGCGCTGTTGTAACACTTGGCGGACTTGCCGATGACGGCGTAATATCTGCCCTCGGGGTCGTCCTTCATCTTGACCTCGAAGTAGGCGACGGTTTCCTTCTTGCCGTCGGCCGCGGGTATCTCGGCGGACTTCTCGGTTATCTCGGCGTCGGGGCCGAATATCTCGCGGATGGACTTTTCCTTCTTCATCTTCTCCATGGCGGCGATGGGGCCCTTGGTGACCTGGTAGAGGCCGGTGAGGACGGCCCCGCACACCACGGTGATGATGAGGAGCACGAGGGGGAATTTGATCGTGTCGCTCACGCCTTCACCTCCCCGAACTTCTTCGGGCGGCAGAAACGGTCGATGAGGGGCACCGCCGTGTTCATGAGGAGAATGGAGTAGCAGACGCCCTCGGGATAGCCCCCGTAATATCGGATGATGACGGTGAGTATGCCGCAGCCGAGGGCGAATATCACCTTGCCCTTCGGGGTCAGCGGCGAGGTGACCATGTCGGTGGCCATGAAGAAGGCACCTATCATGAGGCCGCCGCTGAGGACGCTGAAGAGGGGATCGCCCGCGAACCAGCCGCACTCGCCCAGCGGAAGCACCCAACTGAGGGCGGCGACGGTTAGGATGTAAACGAAGGGGATGCGCCAGTCCACTATCTTGAGGAAGATGAGGATGATGCCGCCCAGCAGCAGGAGCCCGGCGGAGGTCTCGCCTATGCAGCCCACCTGATGACCGGTGAACAGGTTCATGTAGGAGATGTCGCACTTGTGGACGATGTCGGAGACGGTGGTGCCGGGGGGCAGGTTGCTGATGAGGTTGCCGTTTATCTCGACTCCGTGCGCGGTGAAGCCCTCCCTGGCGGCGGTCTTGACGGCGTAGAGGGGGGAGGCCTGGGTGACGGCGTCCACGTTTATGTTGGCGGCGAGGTTGGCGAAGCTGCTCTTGATGGCGGCGAGCCTGTCGGAGAACCAGCCGCCGCCCGCGGAGGAAGCTGCGGCGTTGCGGATTATGGGCCACTTCGAGAGGAAGGTGGCGGAGGCGTAGGCGGCTCCGACGACGGCGCGGCCGACGAGGGCGGGATTCCAGATGTTGCAGCCGAGGCCGCCGAATATCTGCTTGCCGATGAGGATGGCGGCGGAGGCCCCGATGACGGCGACGTACCAGGGCATGTTGGGGGGCATGACGTAGGCGAAGAGCAGTCCGGCGAGGACCGCGCTGCCGTCGCCGAGCGTTACGGGTATCCGGCGCACCTTCTGGCAGACGTACTCGGTAGCGGCCGCAGTGACCACCGAGAGAGCCGTGACGAACGCGGCGTACCACCCGAAGACCACCGCGCCCATCAGTCCCGCCGGAATGAGCATCATCACCACGGTCCACATGATGGACCGGATGTCCTCTTCCGTACGCAGGTGAGGCGAATTGGAAACTATCAGTTGCGCCATTGATGTCTCCCGCGTCCTGCTACTTCTTCTTCCTGGCTTCGAGGACCTTCTGCTTGCCGATCTTTATCTGCTGCACTATAGGTCGCCGGGCGGGGCAGATATAGGTGCAGACGCCGCATTCTATGCAGTCGAGCACGTCGTGCTCGGCCATCTCGAGGTATCTCCGCGCCTCGGACAGCAGGCTCAGCACGGAGGGCTCGAGGCCCATGGGGCAGTGGTCCACGCACCGGCTGCAGCGGATGCACATGCGCGGCTCGAAGAGGGGGGCCTCCATCATGGCGACCACGCCGGAGTTGCCCTTGGCGAGCGGGATGTCCGGCCCGGCCTGCGCGAGCCCCATCATGGGGCCGCCGAATATGAGCTTGCGGACGCCTTCCTTCAGGCCGCTGCGCTCGAGTATGGGGGTGAGCATCTGGCCTATGCGAATCCGGTAGTTGGCGGGCCGCTCCACGCCGTCGCCGGTGACGGTCATTATCCTCTCGATGAGGGGGACGTTGCGGGCGCAGGCGTCGTACACGGCGGCGGCGGTGCCCACGTTCTGGACCACGCAACCCACGTCCATGGGAAGGCCGCCGCTGGGGACCTCGCGGTCCAGTATGGCCTTTATGAGCTGCTTCTCCGCCCCCTGCGGGTACTTCACCGGAAGCATCACGACCTCTATGTCGGGATACTTCATCGCCTTTTCCTTCATCAGCATGTAGGCGTCCGGCTTGTTCGCCTCGATGCCGATGTAGCCCTTCACGCCGCCGAGGATCCTCTGGATTATCCTGAAGCCCTCGAGGACGCGGTCGGGCTGTTCGAGCATGAGCCGGTGGTCGGCGGTGAGGTAGGGCTCGCACTCGACGCCGTTGAGTATGGCGGCGTCTATCTTCTTGTCGGGCGGAGGGGAGAGCTTCACGTGGGTGGGGAAGGTCGCGCCGCCCAGCCCGACGATGCCCGCGGCGGCTATCTTCTTCTTGAGCTCGTCCACGGAGAGCTTCTCCCAGTCCGCCGGGACGTTGCATTCCTCGGCCCATTCCTCCCGGCCGTCGTTCTCTATCTCTATGGCGTCCACGGGCGTGCCCATCATGTGGGGGCGGGGCTTTATGGACTTCACCTTGCCGGAGACGGGGGAGTGGCAGGCGGCGGAGACGAAGCCGCCGGGCTCGGCGATGAGCTGGCCCTTCTTCACCTCGTCCCCCGGCTTCACGACGGGCTTGGAGGGGGCCCCGATGTGCTGCCGCAGGGAGACGAAGACGACGTCGGGAGCGGGAGCGTCCTCGATGGGCCTGTCCTTGGAAAGTTCCTTGTAGTCGTGGGGGTGAACGCCGCCCTTGAATGTCCTGGCCACTTCTCAACCCTCCTGCGCCGCCGTCGCGGCGTAGCGTTCGCGCGCCGGCTTCCTGTCCCTCAAGAGCGATACGTCGCCGATCGCTCCGGTGGGGCAGACCTCCACGCATTCGCCGCAGTTGACGCACTTGTCGTAGTCTATGGTGGCGAGGAAATCGGTAACGGTGATGGCTCCGTGCTTGCAGGTCTTCTCGCAGCGCTTGCAGCCGATGCAGCCGTGGGTGCAGCAGTCGCGGGTGTACTTGCCGGGGTGCTTGGAGTTGCAGAGGACGTGCACGTCGCGCGAGACGGGGGCGAGGGAGATGACGCCGCGGGGGCAGGCCCTCACGCAGTTGCCGCAGCCGGTGCACTTGTCCTCGATTATGTGGGGCAGGCCGTCCTCGCCCATGTACATGGCTCCGAAGGGGCACGCCTCGACGCAGGTGCCGAGGCCGAGGCAGCCGTAGCGGCAGGTGGTGAAGCCGCCGTAGACGATCTGGGCGGCGGCGCAGTCCTTCACACCGTGGTACTCGAAACGGGGGGGGACGGTCTCCCTGCGGCAGTGGACGACGGCGATGCGGCGCTCCGTCTCGCCGACCTCCACGCCGAGTATCTCCGCCGCGGCCTTACGCGCCTCGGGGGAGCAGACGGGGCAGTCGTTGAGGTCGCAACGCCCTTCCACGAGCCCCTCGGCGAAGCCCGAGCAGCCCGGGTTCCCGCAGGCGCCGCAGTTGGCGCCGGGGAGGACGTCGAGGAGTTTTTCGACGCGGGGATCCACGTCCACCGCGAAGACCTTGCCGGCCATGGCGAGGCCGAAGCCGAACAGCAGGCCCAGCAACCCGAGAATCACTACACCGACGACAACCGTTTCCATCTCGGCCTCTCCCTCAGATCATGGAGGCGAAGCCCATGAAGGCAAGCGCCATGATTCCCGCCACGATGAAAGAAATGGGGATGCCCCTGAAAGGCTTGGGGACGGGGATGTATTCGAGTCTCTCGCGGATTCCGCTCATCAGCAGCATCGCGATGGTGAAGCCGATGCCCGCGCCGAGGCCCTGGATGAGGCACTTGGCGAGGTACACCCAGAAGCCGGAGGCCTCCACGGCGAAGTCGTTGTTGAGGAGCGCGACGCCCAGTATGGCGCAGTTGGTGGTGATGAGCGGCAGGTATATTCCCAGCGCCCGGTAGATCGGGGGCGAGAGCTTCATGAGCGCCATCTCGACGAGCTGGACGAGCACCGCGATCACGAGGATGTAAACGATGGTGTAGAGGAAGGTCATGTCGTAGGCCGCGGGGTCGCCGCCCATGGCGCGGTAGAACAGGTTACCCGGATGGCCCAGCAGGAAGAACCAGTTGATGAAGGCCGTCACCAGCGAGGCCATGAACATGACGAAGACCACCGCGGCGCCCATGGAGAGGGCGTCGCCGGTTCGCTTCGACACCCCGAAGAAGGGGCACAGGCCGAGGAACTTCGCCAGGACGAAGTTGTTTATCAGCAGGACGTTGAAGAAGATGATGAACGCCTCGGTACCGCTCATGTCGCCTCCGCTATTCCGGCTTGTTCTTAGAGGTTATGATGAGCTCGGCCCGGTATTTTCCGGCGGCTTCCGCACACTCGCGCTCCTCGCGCCTGAGCCTGCGCCACGCGACGAATCCGAGGATGCTTCCGAGGGCCACGAAGGCGCCCGGCGCGAGGATGAACATGGTGATGGGCTTGAGCGAGGTGTGGATGGGGATGTCGAATATCGCGCCCGCCCCGAGGAGCTCGCGGAAGAAGGCCAGCACCACGAGCGCCAGCATGAAGCCGAGGCCCGAGCCCAGGCCGTCGAAGAGGGAGGCGAGCACGCCGTTCTTGGAGGCGAACGCCTCGGCGCGGCCCAGGATGATGCAGTTCACGACGATGAGGGGGATGAAGATGCCCAGCGCGTCGTTTATCTCCGGCGGGGCGTAGGCGTCCATGATCATCTTGACGATGGTCACGAAGCTCGCTATCACCACGATGAAGCAGGGGATGCGTATCTTCTTGGGGAAGAAACGCGAGAACATGGATATCACCACGTTGGACATGGTGAGGACGAACAACGTCGCGAGGCCCATGCCGAGGGCGTTCTTGACGGAGGTCGTGGTCGCGAGAGTGGGGCAGAGTCCTATCAAGAGGACGAGGACGGGGTTGTTCTCGAAAACCCCTTTCTTCAAGGTCTGGAAGACCGACATACTCTCACCTCACACCTGGAAGGGACGACCTATCGAGAAATAAGTATCGGATTATATGGGTTTGGGAGGGCGGTCAATTCAGAAACGGGGATTTTTTCACTCGGCGCGCTCACCCTCGCCGGTCCCGGAAAACTCGTCGTCTCCGATGGAGAAGGGGAAGTAGATGAGGTGGAAGACGATGGCCACGAGATTGAACAGGAGAGCGGTCGCCCAGCCGGTGAGGAAGAGAGCGACGAGGCCCATTATGCCGACGCCTTCCAGCATGGCGTGCTGGATTATCTTCACCACCCTGGGGTCGCCGGGGGAAGAACCCGAGCCGGAGAGGAGGGAGGGCAGAAGGCCGGAGAGAACGAGCATGACGAAGGCGGAGCCGGCCAGGAGGTAGAAGAGAAGGCCGGTATTCCGGCCGAGGTCGGTGAGGGGCTGCATGTCGGAAAAGTCGAAACGTCCTCTCGTGACCACGGCGAGGCCCACCGCCGCGTACATGAAATGGCTCGCCATCATGCCGAAGATGACGAACCGGAGCCACTGGAATCTCTCGTGCGCGGGCGTTTCCATCTCCTGCCTCCTCATTCGGCCTGCCGGAGCCGGACGTCCGATCCCGCGCGCGCGACGCCGCGCACGGGTTGGGTGAGCACTTTATCGGAACATAGCATACACCCAAAGACACAAAAAAGCAAGGGGATTTCGTTTCCGCGCGTATAATAACCGTCGGCCCCCGAAAGGAGCGCAGGTGAGGCGAAAGACACCGAGACAGGCCCCGGCGTCGTCCGGGCAGGGGTTCACCCTGGTTGAAGTGATGGTGGTGATAGCCATAATAGTGCTGATGATGGCCATCCTGCTGCCGGTGGTGGGCCACGCGCGCAAGAAAGCGAAGGAAGCGCAGGTGTTCAACGACTTCCAGGCAATAGCCAACGCGCTGGAGGGGTTCAAGAGGGACTTCGGCTACTATCCCCCCCGGCCGAATCCCACGCGGCCGATACCGTCCGATCCCTCCCGGCACAACGTGTACATCTGGTACTGCCTGGAGAAGTGCGACCTGAACCTGAACGACAAGACCGATCCGAACGAGGAGAAGCTCATCGCGCAGGGGAGGGTGTACCTGGATTTCCCCGAGGACAGGTTCGATTCCTCCCACCGGCTTCTCGATCCGTGGGGGACGCCCTACGGCCTTCTGCTGCCCGCGAAGGCGAGCGGGTGGGATCCCTCCATAGGGGAGGACGTGTGGCCGAAGCCGTACCGGATATGGTCGTGCGGCCCGAACAAGACCACGGACAGCTCGTCGCCCGGCATGGACTCCATAGACGACTACAACAACGGGGGGTGGTAGCGGTGGAACGGAGGGGTTTCACGCTCGTGGAGCTGCTGGTGGTGATGGTGATCATCGCCATACTGATGGGGATATTCCTTCCCTCGATGGGGGCCTACCGGCGGCGGGCCATGGTGTCGAAGACGAAGGCGCTCATCCGGCAGCTCTGCATGGCGCTGGACAACTACCACGAGGACCACGCCACCTACCCTTCGGTGAACGGCTCGAGCGACTACTACGGGGAGCTGAACCGGCGGCTTTACGTGGGGCTCACGGGGGACGAGAACGGGGACCTTTCGAAGACGGCGGACGAGAAGGGGATTTCCTACATATCGCCGGACCGCTCTATGGTGTCGGACGAGGGGGGCAGCCCGCTGTTCGTGGACTCGTGGGGCAACGCGCTCGGTTACTGGCCCTGGCCGGACTACCACAACCGCACGAGCTACAACATCTGGTCGCGCGGGCCGGACGGGGAGACGGGGACGGGGGCGGAGATGGGGGACGACGGCAAGGACGACGTGAACAACTGGAGGTGAATTGAGGCGCAAGGGATTCACGCTCATAGAGATACTGGTGGTGATAAGCGTCATAGCGATACTGATGGCGCTGGTCATCCCCATACTGGGGAAGGTGGGAGAGAAGGCGAAGAGGACCACCTGCGCGAGCCTCATATCGGACCTGTCGCGGGGGGCGGAGTCGTTCGCGGCCTGCTTCGGATACTATCCGCGCGACTACCTGGACGACTTCAGCTACACCGCCTCCGACAGCGGCACGGAGGAGGAGCAGGTGAGGCGCAAGAGCTCGGCCGTCCTGCTGCTGGCGCTGACGCACAGTTTCATAGACCATCCCGAACTTGCGAAGAACTCGCCCGCGCGGGGCAAGGGGCCGTTCTTCGACGACCTGCGGCTGGGGGAGAACATAGTGCGCTACGAGCCTCTCAACTACCCGCAGATGTCGCCGGACCCGCGGAACCCCTACGCCTTCTCGTTTTTGACCTACTCCATGTTCGGCTACCCGGAGCAGACGGGGAGGCCGGCGTTCCTGATAATAGATCCGTGGGGCAGGGCGCTCGTGTACGACGAGAAGCGCGCGTACTACATGTACGTGAAGGGGAAGCGGACGCAGAACAACAGCTACGAGGAACACGACTACGTGGGGGTTTCCTTCACGGGCGGGGACGCGCTGACCGATCCGGCCTACCGGATGCCGTTCGTGCTCTACTCGCTCGGCCCGAACGGCTCGGACGACACGGACAAGGCTTCCTCCGCGGGAGAGGTGGAACATGGCGACGACATCGGCAACTGGTAGCGGCCGGTCCCCGGAGGCGGGGTTCACCCTCATAGAACTTATGACGGTGGTTCTGATAATCGTCTTCCTCGCGGGGCTGGTGCTCGGGGCGGGGGCCTACATGGTGAGACGGTCGGCCGTGAAGGCGCAGGAATCGCAGATACTCGCGCTAGAGCGGGCGCTTGGGCGGTACGCCGCCGACCACCGCACCTACCCGGCCCCGCTCGCGTCGGTGGACCTGTTCCCGCCGGATTCGGAGCAGGAGGAGCGGGACAAGCCGTCCTACGGGCTCGCGGTGTCGGCGCTCTCGTCGCGGTACTCCGGCTCGGGGGACCTCGACTACTACAGCCCGGCCATATCGGAGCTCGACGTGAACTCCGACGGCGAGCTGGACGACGCGGACAAGTTCAACGGGGAGTTCGTGTTTCTGGACGTGTGGGGCTATCCGTTGTACTATTACGTGGAGGAGAAGACCGTCGGCGCGGCGGGAGTGAGCTACACGGCGCGTTTCGGGCGGTGGAACAAGAACGGTTGCGACCTGGGCTCGCGCGGGCCGGACCACCTGCCGGACGCTTGGGAGAGCGGCGGCACGTGGGGGCGGGACGCCGGCAAGAACGACGACATAGTGAACTGGAAGTGACATGACGCAGGAAAAGAGCGGCGGATTCAGCCTCGTCGAGATGCTCATCGTGATAGGCATAATCGTGCTGGTGGCGGGGATCGCGGCGTGGAGCTTCTCCGGCTCGGTCGGGCCGCGGAGGGTGCGCAACGCCGCGGCGCTCATCACGGCCTACCTCGACGCGGCGAGGAGCGAGGCGATGAAGCAGCAGGTGTTCCCCTACCTGCTGAGGCAGGAGGGGGCGTCGGCCTCCACCACCATGCCGCGCTACTGGCCGTTCCACCTGCACGCCTACACGTGGACGGACGACGACGGGACCACCCGCTACGCCGTTACGGTGCAGGCGACGGACGTGTCGGGCGGCGTTCCGCTGCCGTCGCCGTCGGATTCCGATCCGAACGACCATTCCTACGACCTGTACCCGCTCGTGGAGCTTCCGCCCGGAGTGGTTCTGAAGGACGCGGCGACGGGGGCCGTGCTGAACCTGGGGCCGACCGAGCGGCCGGTGTTCTGGCGCGAGGAAGGGCGGGACTTCGTGACCGGCTCGGTGGTGGGGGCGGACAACGGGATCGTGGTGGCGGACGCCTACGACGAAGACGTGAAGATGACCATAAGGATAGATCCGGTGTACGGCACCGTTACCGTGAAGGACGAGACGAAATGAGGACGCGGCGGGAGAACCCGAATCCGGTCCCGCGGGCGGGCGGCGGGGAGGAAGGCACGGTGCTCATCGTGGTGGCGGGCGTGCTCGCGGCGCTCGCGCTGATGGGCGTGGCCTTCGTGATAACCGTCTCGTCGCGCGACTCGCAGACCACGCACTTCCTGCGGCTGGAGCAGGCGCGGCAGGCCGCGTTGTCCGGCCTGGAATACGCCATGGCGGCCACGAAGTACGTCTGCTCCAACTCGTCCCCGCTCATCGGGGGGATCGAGGCGGCCACGGTGCGGGAGGCGGTGGAGGAGGTGAACAAAAGGTTCTTCGACACGCCTTCGGCGAACGGGCTGTACTACCTGAAGGACCGGGACGACTTCCCGCACGACGCCTTCGACGTGACGCCGGACTCGCGCGCTCTGCTCGGCGACTACCAGAACGTGGACCAGGCGGTGGAGGGCGAGCTCGACCCGGTGGGCGCCCTCTACACGATGGAGATAGTGTCGAGGTTCCGCCCGGACGGCCTCACGGAGCCGCCCGTCCCGCCGGGGGGCTCCGCCCGGCTGAGAGGGGAGAGCCACGCGCGGATAAGGCTGTTCGGGTGGGGAAGGGTGTTCGACAGGGTGGGCGAGTCGGACTTCGCGCCGGTCTGCGGCGAGGGATGCGCCGCGGTGCTGAGGCTGAAGCTCACCGGCGCCGTCTCCATACCCGACCCGACCCAACCCGGGCATAAGGTGTACGACTTCGAGGTGGAGGTGCAGGCGATAGAGGAGATGAAGCGGATGGGGTTGAGTTCGTCGGACTGGCCGTCGTCGTGGACGGGCAAGACGTGGTTCATGCCGTGAGGGAGAACATGGAAGACGCGAAGGCGCAGGCGCACCGCTCCACGGCGGGCATGACGGTGGCGGAGATACTGATAGCGCTCGCCGTGCTCGCGTTGGGGCTCGCGGGGATACTCGCCCTGTTCCCCGCGGGGCAGAAGCTGGCGGCGGCGACGGAGGAGAAGGCGGTATCCACGCTGATAGCCCACAACTACGCCTCCATAGTAAGGTGGTTCCATCCCACGCGGCGGGTGACGGCCTACAATCTTCCGTTCTTTCCCGAACGGTATCCGGAGGTCTTCGGCAACTACGACTCGCCCTGCTGTCCGGTGGACGGACGTTTCTTCGACGTTCCCTTCCGGGTGGCGATAAACACCTTCAGCGGGGCGTCGAACGGGAACGTGCTGGACTCCAGCGCGGGGCTGCCGAACTACGAGGTGTCCGTGGCGCGGAGGGAGACGGAGAAGGGGGAGTATTCGCTGACGCTCATCGTGGTTCACCGCATAGGTTCGGCGGACATGTACCACTTCCTCGTCGGGCACGGGTTCGACCACTTCCCGAAGGAGTGAGGATGAAGGGCAGAAGCGGCTTCACCCTTGTGGAACTGATGGTGGCGCTGGGGCTCACCGTGGTGCTGCTGGCGGCGGTGGCGGAGGTGTTCGGCATATCGTCGCGGGTGGTGTCGGCGGCGCTGGTGCAGTCTTCCTTCTACACGAGGCTCGCCGCGGCGCACGCCTGGATGGCGGACGAGATCACGTTCGAGGACTACTCCGCCGGCACGGACTTCACCACGCGGTGGGGGGTTGCCGACGTGGACTCGAACTCCGCCGGGGTGCTCGCGCTGACCGGCGCGCCGGAGGGGGAGGGCATATTGATGGAGGGGGTGTCGTCCTTCGAGTTCCACGGCGACTACCAACCTCCCTACAGCGACTACGAGGCGCACCGCCTCTACCGTTTCGACATGGCGGTCTTCTACTGTTCCCGGCGTTCGGACATAGTGCCGGACGGTCCCGAGAAGACGCAGACGGCCGAGATGAGCCTCTACTTCGCGGGCAACACGTCCTACTGAACCCGCCTCTTGCCGAACGGCCCATTCGCGGGATAATCGTGTCCATGAGAGGATTCACGCTGGTGGAAGTGATGCTGGCGCTGGCCGTGGCGGCGCTGGGGTTCGTCATGGCGGCGGCCGGGATACCCGCCGCGCTGCGCTACGCGACGGAGGCCGAGGACACCGCGGCCGCCTCCGCCGTGGCGCTGCGGTACGTCTCCCTGCTGGAGAGCCTGCCCGCCGACGCGGACGGGGCGGCGCTGGCCGAGCGCTTCCGGCTGGCGTTTCCCGAGGTGTCCGATCCCGAGGCCGTCCCCCGGACGGCGGAGGTCGCGGCCGGGCTGCTGTACGAGGCTCCGGCGGGACCGGAGGGATGTTTCACCGACGCCTTCACGGGGATGAGGGTGAAGCTCGCCTTCGCTCCCTCCATCGAGGGACCGCCCGCGCGGTGCTGGGTGGTGTGGGTTCGAACGCCGGGCGGGAGATGGCTGGCGTTCCCGTTCGCGAGGTACGGGAGATGAGGGGCCGGAGAGGTTTCACGCTGGTGGAGCTCATGGTGGCGCTGGGCGTGTCGGCCGTGCTGCTGGTCTGCGCGGCGTCGGCGGCGTCGGGGGTGATGGAGGCCGCGGAGCGGAGCGGAAGGGCGGCCTCGTCCTGCCGGGCGGTGCTGGACGTGCTGTGCTGGACGCTGGAGGAGTCGTGGCGCGCCGGAACGGACGGAGCCGCCCCCGGCTGGGAGAGCGTGGAGAGCGGCGGGGACTTCGCGCTCAGGACGCGGGGGGCGCCGGAGGGGGAAGGCGTGCTGGCGGGGGAGCTGGATTCGTGCGAGGTGAGGGAGACGCCGCTCGAAAGGGGGCGGTTCGCGCGCATATCCCTGGAGCGGGACCGGCCCTCGTCGAGGCTGAAGGCGGTGTTTCTGCTCTACCTGGACGGGGAGGGCGAAGATGCGCCGTGAGAGGGGGGCGGTGCTCATACTGGTGCTGGGGCTGATGGCGGTCATCTTCCTCGCGGCGGCGGCCGCGCTGCTTCCGGCGTGGTCGGCCTCGCGGGCGGCGGAGGACGGGCGGGAGCAGTTCCTGGCGATGCTCGCGGCCCGCTCGGCGGTGGAATGCTGCCTCGCGGTGCTGGAGGATTTCCGCTCGACTCACTCCACGGCGGAACGGGGAATGGCCTTCGAGATGCCCTCGCTCGACAAGGAGGAAATAGGCTCCCGCGTGGCGGCCCTGGAGGACGCCGAGCCCCCGCTGGGAAGGCTGGCCTTCCTGCGGTCCCAACGGCGGCCGGACCTGTTCGACCTCACCACCTCGACCGCCGCGCCGGTGAGATACCGGGGGGCGGCTTCCTCGCCGCACGTGCACGCGCTGACCTACTTCCGAACGCTGTCGGTGAGGGTGCCGGAGCTCCCGGCCCCGGAGTCGGTGCCCGAACACGGCGCGGTGAGGGTGGGGGGCGAGGGGGAATGGCGCACGGAATCGCTGGGCTGGGGGGTCACGGGGCTGTTCGAGGGAAAGCCCATGCCGCCCGCCGCCTCGTCGTTCGGGCGGGCGCGCGCGGTGCTGCGATTCGGGCTCGCCGTGGAGCGGAACGCGGGCGGGCGGGGCTTCCTGGTGTGGGTGTTCTTCCCGCGGCCCGCGGAGGTGGAGGAGCGGGGGTTCCTGGGTGGGAGCGAGGAGCTGTTCTCGCTGCCCTGGCCGTGGGGGGAGTGAGGGGCTTTTTTTGTTGAAGCCCGCCGGAATCGGATAAACTACACCACCTGAAAGGAGTTGCCATGCCTCGAAACGACGGTTCTTCCGGGTGGCCCACGGGCATCACCCGCATCGAGCCCGACGAGATAAGGCTGAGGGGATACAGGATAGACGAGCTGATGGGACGCCTCCGCTTCGCGGACGTGGTGTTCCTGGCCTTCCGGGGCGAGCTTCCGTCGCGGGAGGAGGCCGAGCTTCTGGACGCGCTGCTGGTGGCGGCGGTGGACCACGGCGTGACGCCGCCCTCGGCGCTGGCGGCGCGGACGGTGGCCTCCACGGGGGCGGCGCTGAACGCCTCGATAGCGGCCGGAGTGCTCGCGATAAACCGGTTCCACGGCGGAGCGATAGAGGACGCGATGCGGCTGTTCTACGAAGGGGTGCGCTCGGCGGGAGAGGACGGGGACCTCGCCTCGGCCGCCGACGCCCTC
>QNBY01000010.1 GCA_003644275.1 Planctomycetota bacterium | reverse complement strand
TCTGCTTGTCGTAGTCCTTGCACTCGTAGTAGCTTCTCACCACGTCGAGGGGGCTCTCCCTCATCATGTTCACGAACAGGTACGCGACCCCGCCCGCAAGCAGCAGTATCACCACCACGAACGGCAGCGGATTCATGGGTTTTTCCGGCATCTTTTCTCCTCCCGTTACCATTCGAGAAGCGTCTCGCGCACCACCTCCTCGATGGTGGTGATGCCGTCGAATATCTTTATGATACCGGCCTCGCGCAGCGTGTGCATGCCGTATTCGAGCGCCTTGGCCCGTATTACCTCGGTGGGCTTGGAGGCGGCCACGAGCTCGCGCAGCTCGCGGTTCATCATCATCGTCTCGAATATCGCCGTCCGGCCCTTGTAGCCCGTGTGGTTGCAGAACTCGCAACCCTTGCCGTAGTAGAACTGCCTGCCTTCCACCTCGTCCGGCTTGAGCCCGAGCTCCATCAGCATCTCCGGCGTCGGCGTGTAGGGCGTCTTGCAGCGCGGGCATATCTTCCTCACGAGCCTCTGCGCTATCACCGCCTCCAGCGTGGCCGAGATGAGGAACGGCTCCACGCCCAGGTCAATCAGTCGCGTTATCGCCGTGGGGGCGTCGTTCGTGTGCAGCGTGGAGAACACCAGGTGCCCGGTGAGCGAGGCCTCGATGGCTATCTCCGCCGTCTCGAGGTCGCGTATCTCGCCCACGAGTATTATGTCCGGGTCGTGCCGCAGGATGGAGCGCAGGCAGCTCGCGAACGTGACCCCTATGTCGGGATTGATGGGTATCTGGATGAGGCCCTCTATCTCGTACTCCACCGGGTCCTCGGTGGTGATTATCTTCACCTCCACCGAGTTCAGCTCGTTCAGCGCGGAGTACAGCGTGGTGGTCTTTCCCGAGCCCGTCGGGCCGGTGACCAGCACTATCCCGTGCGGCCGCTTGATGAGCCTCCTGAACGACTCCAGCTCCGCCTCCGAGAAGCCCACTTCCTCCAGGTCCAGCGAGATGACGGAGCGGTCCAGCACGCGCATCACCACGCTCTCGCCGAAGATGGTGGGCAGGGTGGATACGCGCAGGTCCACCGGGTTGCCGCCCACCACGAGGTCTATCCTGCCGTCCTGCGGGAGCCGCCGCTCGGAAATGTCCAGGTTCGCCATGACCTTTATGCGCGAGGTGATGGGAAGCGCGAGGTGCTTCGGCGGCGGCGTCATCTCGTACAGTATGCCGTCCACCCTGTAGCGCACCTTGAACTCCCTCTCGAACGGCTCGAAGTGTATGTCGGACGCGCGGGCCTTTATCGCCTGGAGCAGTATGAGGTTCAGAAACTCGATTATCGGCCGCTGTCCCGCCGCCTTCTGGAGCGTCTCGAGGTCTATGGACTCGGCGTCGTCGAAGTCCAGCCCCTCGGCGTTGCTTATGGCCGCGATGATGTCTTCGAGCGTCTCGCCCTCGCTGCCGTAGAGCCGCTCGATGGCCTCCATCACTTCCTTCTCGCTGCTCACCGCGCCCTTCACCTCGCAGTTGAGCATGAACCGCAGGTCGTCGAGTATGTGCAGGTTCTGCGGGTCGGCCATGGCGACGGTGAACACGCCGTCCGAATCGAAGCCGAGCGGCACGATGCGGTATATCTCCGCCACCGATTTCGGCACCTTCTCGAGCGCCTCGGCGGGGACGTCCGCCGTCCGAAGGTCCACCACCTCCATGCCCTGCTGTATGCCGAGAGCGTAGTGGACGTCCGCCCGCGTGCAGGCACCCATCGAGACGAGTATCTCGCCTATCGCGCCGCCCCGCTCGTCCTGTATCGCGAGCGCCCTCTTGACGTCCTCGGGCTTCACCCTGCCCAGATCTACGAGTATCTCTCCCAGCTTCTTGACGAGTTTCGCCATCTCCTGCGCCCTCTACCTTCTCTTGCGGCCGGCCTCGAACCCGCCGTATATCTTCTTCCTCATTCCGTCCTGATCCTGCGCGCGCAGGATCGCCGTCTCCTCGCTTATCTTGCCCGCGGCGTACAGCTCGTATATCGAGTCGTCCAGCAGCGTCATGCCGAGCTGCCGCCCGGTCTGGATCACGGAGTCCACGCGGAATATCTTGTTCTCGCGTATGAGGTGGCTCACCGCGTTCGTGACCACCAGTATCTCGAACGCCGCGTGCCTCCCCGTGCCGTCCCGGTTGGGAAGCAACTGCTGCGTCACCACAGCCACGAGCGACAGCGAGAGCTGCGTCCTCACCTGGTCCTGCTGGTCGGGCGGGAAGGCGTCTATTATCCTCGTTATGGTGGTGGCGGCCCCGATGGTGTGCAGCGTGCCGAAGACGAGATGCCCCGTCTCCGCCGCCGTTATGGCCGCGCCCATCGTCTCGAGGTCCCTCATCTCGCCCACCATGATTACGTCGGGATCCTGCCTGAGCCCCTTCACTATTGCCTCGTGGAAGGTGCCCACGTCCTCCCCGACCTGCCGCTGCGTGATTATGGAGTTCTTGTGGTGGTGGTAGTACTCTATCGGGTCCTCGATGGTGAGTATGTGGTGCCCGAAATTCGTGTTTATGTGGTCTATCATCGCCGCCAGCGTGGTGGTCTTGCCGCAGCCCGTCGGCCCCGTGACGAGTATCAGCCCGCGCGGCCGCTCCAGCAGCTTCTTGAAGCTCGACGGAAGGCCGATCTCGTCGAGCGACATTATCCGCGACGGAATGAGGCGTATCGCCAGCGCCGGATTGCCCCTCTCCTTGTACACCGAGACGCGGAAGCGCGCCTTCCCGTTGTACGAGAACGAGAACTCCGCTCCGCCCTCCTCGCTGAAGCACTTCCTCTTGTGCTCCGAGCAGATCTGCTCCACCATCGCCCGGGTATCGGCGGCGGTGAGCAGCGCCGATCCCGCCGGCATCAGCCTGCCGTGAAGCCTCACGACCGGCTCGCGCCCCACTATGAGATGGAGGTCGGACGCGTTCTCCTCGATGACCAGATCGAGCAGCTTGTTCAGCGAATAGCCCATGGTGCTCTCCCGTGTGTCGTTTCGACACGTTCCCGCCGGCCCCGCCCGCTTGTCGTTTTGACGCACCCGCGGTGCGGCGGAAGCGCTCCGGAACGCAAATCCTTGCAGTTCAAGGCGTTGAGTGAGTTATCAACAATGATTCCTACACACCGTGAAGGAAGTGTGTCGGTTGCGGTGAATTCGTGTAGGATTCTCATTCCGTTACCTTCCGCCCCGTTCTGCGGTGTAGGAAAGGATTTTCCGAAACCTACAGGCGCCGCGGTTTTCCTGCACTCATCCTTCACGGAGATGTAGGAAGGATGCGATTCACAAGTCCAGTCAAGAACGACGGTTGCGAAGTTTTCCACGCGCTTCCTGCAAAGCCTTCCCGCCCTTCTCCTACTTCGAAGACTTTCAAAATAAGTATGAGAAGAAGCGGGAGAGGGACGGTTCATTCGACGGTCCTCGCCGCCCTGAGCACCTCGTCCACCGTGGTGATGCCGGCCACGATCTTCCTTATGCCGTCCCTCACCAGCGTGTGCATGCCGTCGTTTATCGCCTGTTCCCTTATCCTGTCCGTGGTGGCGCCGCTGAAGGCGAGCTCCCTCAAAGTGTGGCTCATCACCATCAGCTCGAATATGCCTATCCGGCCGCGGTAGCCCGTGTTCTTGCAGGAACGGCATCCCGCCCCGTGGTAGAAGGTGGTGGACTCTATCTCCTTGCGGGTCATGCCCACCGCGAGCAGCTTCCCGTACTCGGGCTCGTAGGGTTCCTTGCAGTCGGGGCATATCTTCCTCACGAGCCTCTGGGCCATCACCGCCTGTATGGAGGACGACACGAGGAACGGCTTCACCCCTATGTCTATGAGGCGCGTTATGGCGGACGGCGCGTCGTTCGTGTGCAGCGTGGATAACACCAGGTGCCCGGTGAGCGCCGCCTGTATCGCTATCTCCGCCGTCTCGAGGTCGCGTATCTCGCCCACCAGGATTATGTTCGGGGCCTGGCGCATCATGGCCCTGATTATCCTGGCGAAGGTGAACCCTATCTTCGGGTGCACGTTGCACTGGTTTATACCGTCGATGTGGTACTCCACCGGGTTCTCGGCGGTGATTATCTTCTTGTCGGGCCGGTTCAGCGTGTTCAGGGCCGCGTACAGCGTGGTGGTCTTTCCCGAGCCCGTCGGGCCGGTGACGAGGATTATCCCGTTCGGCCGCTTGATGAGCTTCGAGAACGTCTCGAAATCCGACTGGTGGAAGCCGAGCTGTTCGAGGCCCAAGAGCAGCGTCTCCTTGTCCAGTATTCGCATCACCACGCTCTCGCCCTGGGTGGCGGGAAGCACCGAGACGCGTATGTCTATGTCGCGGTTCAGCAGTTTTATCTTTATCCTGCCGTCCTGCGGCTTGCGCTTCTCCGCTATGTCCATGCCGGACATTATCTTTATGCGGGAGATTATGGGACCCTGGAGGCGTTTCGGAATGGTGCGGGCCTCGAAGCATATCCCGTCCACCCTGTAGCGCACCCTCACCCGGTCGGGCATGGGCTCGACGTGGATGTCCGAGGCGCGCGACCGCATGGCCTCGGTTATCATGCTGGTGACGTAGCGGATTATGGGGGCGTCGTCGTCGTCCCCCTCCATCATCTCCAGGTCGTCCATGCCCCGCGTGGTTATCTCAACCCCGGCGGCGGTGTCGGCCTTCATGCGCTCGATGAGCTCCTGCTCGGCGAGGCCGTAGTAGTTGGCGATGGCGTCCCGTATGCCGCCGGGCCTCGCCAGCACGCACTCCACCTGCGCGTTCACGACGAAGCTTATCTTGTCCAGGGAGTCCAGGTCCAGCGGGTCGCCCATGGCCACCGTCAGCACGCCGGAGCTGTAGTCCACCGGCATTATGTTGTGGGTCTTGGCCAGCTCGCCGGGCACCTTGTCTATGACGGCCTGGTTTATCTTCAGGTCGTCTATGAACACCATCTCCAGGTTGAACTGCCTCGCCAGCGCGCGCGTGACCTCGGCGTCGGTGGCGTAGTCGAGCTCTATCATCACTGCGCCTTGCTTGCGGCCCTCGTTTTCCCTTTGCTGGCGCTGGAGGGCCTCGTTGAGCTGCCTCTCGGTGACGAAGCCGAACTCCAGCATTATCTCGCCGAGCAGTTTGCGTGTCTCCATCGCGCGTGTCCCTTCGCTGTCAATTGTCCGGTTCCGGCAGGACAAATGTTCGACGTGCCGCCCGCCGGCCGGTTCCTCTTACCGACCTTCCTCCCTGAAGCCCTCCGCGTACTCGTACAGCACGAACGCCGCCGCCAGCACGAACGCCAGCAGGAACGCCACGCCCCTGTCCAGCAGGTTCGTGAACTGTCCCGCCACGAACGCCGCCGCCAGCGAGCCGAGAGCGCCGCTCCCCGCGAGCCCCACCGTGCCGCCCGCCGCCGCGGCGCGCGCCGCCCACCGGACTCCCGAGGCCAGCAGCAGCAGGAACAGCAGCAGCCCCACCAGCCCTTCCTCCACCAGCAGCACGAGGTAGGTGGAGAAGGACGAAGGCTCGTCCACGTGTATGTCGTAGGCCGCCGGGTCCGCCGTGGAGGCGGGGAACTTCGGGTCGAAGTAGAACTCCGGCCGCACCGCGTTCGAGTACGCCGAAGGCCCGTAGCCCACGAGGGGCCTACGCCGGGCCGCGAGCGAGGCGGCCTGCCAGTTGCGAACCCTCGCGGACACCACGAAGGCCTTGCGCCCCCAGTCCGGCGGCACCATGCCGGTGTCGTCGCGGTGGTATATGGAGGCGGTCTCCCACAGCCGCGCGGCGTTGTCCCGCGGCAGGACCGAGAAGGCGAGGGCGCAGGCGGCGACGAGCGCGGCGGTCCCCAGCAGCCCGACGGCGGGCCCGCGCAGGGAGAACAGAAGGCCCATGCCCATGAACGCCGCCGCGAACAGCCAGCCGTTTAGGACGACGCAGAACACCGCCGCCGCGAGCGCCACGGCCCACACCCGGCGGAACCGCGAACCCGCCGTGAAGGCCGAGGCGGCGAACAGCGGGAGCCCCACCGCGAGGAAGGCCGACATGGCGCTGTTGTCGCCGAAGGTGCCCCTCACCATGAAGTCGGTCACGCCCGGATCGAAGTACTGCACCAGCGCCAGGACGGCGACGGCGGTCAGCGAGACGCCCAGGGCGTCGAACATGAGCCCCGTCGTCCTGCGGTCGTGCATGGCGGTGGCGAACACGAAGAAGCCCGCGGCGAGGTACTCGAAGAGCTGGACGACCTCCTTGAACATGGCCGCCGTCCCCACCGGCACGTCCGGGTCCGTCCTCAACGGCCCGGTGAGGCACCAGAGCACGAGCAGCACCGCAGGGAGGGGAGGCATCCTCAACAGCCTGGGCCTGCCCCCGCGCAGGGCGGCGACGGCGAGCAGCACGAGCAGCGCCGCCGCGACGAGGTCGGCGAGGGTCAGGTACGGCCCCGCCGGAAGCCCCTTGTGCTTCACCAGCCCGAGGTTCACGGAATAGGCCAGCGGCGCCGCCAGAAGCAACGCCGCCGCGCCCTTCGCCGCCCCTGAAAACAGGCGGATGCGCCCGCCGGTTTCATCGCTCATCGGCACCGACCTTTCAAGGTTTCGGAGATTATACCGCCTGTTAGGCTCCAAAAAGTGCATGTATGATTGCTCAAAAATGGGATAATCGTTTCCGCATCGCCGAAACGCCGACCGAAAGGAGGGCGAGATGACGGAATCGTCCGGCCGCCCTATGTTGACGGTTGACTTCACAAATTTCACTCACCGCGCCCTGGGACTGGGGAGGGGACTCCTGGAGGAAGACCTCGAGAAGATGGAGAAGATAGCGCCGCGCGTGTCGGAAGCGGTGCTCGAGCGCCGCAGCCGGGGGGATCTCGCCTGGCTCGGCCTGCACGAACAGGACCTCTCGGACATACTCGCCTTCGCCCGCTCCGTCCGCGGCCGGTACGACGACGTTGCGGTGCTGGGCATAGGCGGCAGCGCCCTCGGCCTCATCGCCCTCCACACCGCCCTGAACCATCCCTTCCACAACCTGCTTCCCCCCGACTCCCGCGGCGGCGCGCCGCGGCTGTTCGTCTTCGACAACATAGACCCCTTCGTGCTGGACGCCTGGCTCTCCGGCTGCGATCCGGCCCGAACGCTCTTCTTCGTCATCTCCAAGTCCGGCACCACCGCCGAGACCATGTCCCAGTACCTCGTGGTGCGGGAGATGGTGGAGCGCGCCGGGCTCAATCCCGCCGAGCACATAGTGGCGATAACCGACCCGGAGAACGGCGAACTGCGGAAAATAGCGCGGCGCGACGGCCTCACCGCCTTCCCCATACCGCCCGGCGTGGGCGGGCGCTTCTCGGTGCTCACCCCCGTGGGCCTCGCCCCGGCGGCTGCGGTCGGCATGGACGTGGAGGGCCTGCTCGCCGGAGCGGGCGACTACGTGAAGGCGGTCCTCGAGGCCCCGCTCGCCGACAACCCCTCCCTCTGGCTCGCCTGCTCGCTGTTCCTGCTCTACCTGAAGGGCTACCGGAACCACGTGATGATGCCCTACTCGTCCCGCCTGCGCGACGCGGCCGACTGGTACCGCCAGCTCTGGGCGGAGAGCCTCGGCAAGCGGCTGGACCGCGGCGGCCGCGTGGTGGAGGTGGGCCCCACCCCGATAAAGGCGCTCGGCGTCACCGACCAGCACTCGCAGGTGCAGCTCTACGTCGAAGGCCCGCGGGACAAGGCCTTCGTGATAACCGGCGTGAAGGACCACGGCCGGACGGTGGAGATACCCGCCCCACCGCCGGATTCCCCGCTCGCCTATCTCGGCGGGCACACGCTGAACGAGCTCATGGCCGCCGAGATGACGGGCACCATCGTCGCTTTGACGGACGCGGGCAGGCCGAACTGCCTCGTGGAGTTGGAGGAAGTCTCCCCCGCCGCGGTGGCCCAGCTCTTCATGCTGTGGGAGCTCGCCGTCGCCTACATGGGCGAGCTTCTGGACATAGACGCCTACGACCAGCCGGGCGTGGAGGCGGGCAAACGCGCCGCCTACGCCCTCATGGGCCGTCCCGGTTTCCAAGCCGAGGCGGAGCGGATAAGGAAATCCCGGCGCGGGGGCGGCATAACGGTGCCCCGCCCGCTCGTTTGAATTTTGAATTTGTGCATATTCACGGAGACGGCGGTAAGGAAGAATGGAAAACAACCCGAAAAAAAGCGACAGAGAGTTGGCCGAAGAACTGAAACGACGCGACGAAGCCGCATTCAACGAGGCCGTGAACAGGTTCATAAGGCCGGTGTACAGCATCTGCCTGAAATGCCTGGGCGATCCCACGGAGGCGCAGGACGCCACTCAGGAGGTCTTTCTCAGGATGTACAAGAGCATCGGCTCCTTCGATCCCAACAGGCCCCTCAGTTCGTGGCTGTTCAAGATCGCCTACAACAGGTGCATGGATCGCCTGAAGAAGCGCGGGCGCAACCCGGAGCACCAGGTGGAGGAGCTCGAGGCGACCGCTCCACCGTCCGAACCCCCGCTCGACCTGGAGGACGAGGGCGACCGCATGCGCCGGATACTCTGGGAGGCCGTGGACGAACTGCCCGAGGGCTACAGGCTGATGATACTGTTCAAGTACCGCTTCGGCATGAAGAACGCCGAGATAGCCGAAGTGATGGGAATCACCGAGAACAACCTCCGGGTGAAGCTCTACCGGGCCAAGAACGAGCTTCGCTCGGCGGTCAGAAGGAAGCTTCAGGAAGGTGCCGAATGAAAGCGGAATACGGCAAGGAAGAACTTCTAAGGATTATTGACGCCGCCGTCGAGGGCGAAGCCTCCCCCGAGGAACAGGCGGCTCTCCTGTCCGCCATGGCGAAGGACGACGAGCTCCGCGAGTGGTACGCGGCAGCGGAGAGGGAGCACTCGCTCCTGAAGGCCGCCCTCTCCGCGGGCGGCGCGGAGCCTCCCGCGGGCCTCGCCGACAAGATAGCCGCCGAACTGAAGAACGCCCCCGCCCCCGACTCCGGTGAGGGCGACGGCGTGGAGACGGTGGTCCTCTTCCAGATAAAGGAACCCGACGCCCCCGAGCGCACCGCGAGAATGGAAAAGCGCTCCTTCCTCGTCGGCCGCTCCACCGAGGCCGATCTGAAGCTCGAGGACACCGACGTCTCCCGCCGCCACTGCGTCTTCGAGTACCGCGAGGGCCGCTTCCACGTCAAGGACCTCGACTCCCGCAACGGCGTGGTCATCAACGACATAAAGGTCCGCGAGTGCGACATAGCCCCCGCCGACGTCATCAGGCTCGGCAGCACCGTGCTGAAGGTGGTGCAGGTCACCATGGACGGCGAGCTCAAGGGAAGCGGCGAGATAACCCGCTCCGAGGAGCTCGCCCCCGCCTGGCTCTCTTGCGTGCTGGACGGCGAGGAGAAGAAGTTCGAGATAACGAAGGACATCATCTCCGTCGGCCGCGGCTCCGAGGCGGACATACGCGTGGACCGCGAGGAGCTCAGCCGCCGCCACTTCTGCATCGAGCGCGTCTTCGACAAGTTCCAGCTCGTGGACCTGGGCTCCACCAACGGCACCCTCGTGAACGGCACCCCCGCCCTCATGGAGGACCTCAAGGACGGCGACCGCATCCGCGTGGGAAGCGTGGAGTTCGTCTTCCACAATCCGGCCGAGGAGAAGAAAGAAGAAGAGCCCGTCCCCATGGGCGAGCGCACCATCATGGCGCTCATGCCGATAGACCTGAAGAAGAAGGCCGGCCGGAAGCTCGACCCCAAGGTGCTCGAGGAACGCCGCGCCCGGCTGAAGGCCATGCTCGAGGAGCGCGAGGAGGAAAGCAAGCTCATAAAGATCATCTTCAGCATCGCGGCGGTGGTCATCTTCGCGCTGGCCGTGGGCTTCGCGCTCGTCAATTCCTCCTCCCACCAGGACGACACGCTCAAGTACAACCGCGCCCAGGCGAAGCAGGCGGTGAACGAGGTGAAGAAGCTCGTGCGCCAGGGCAAGTACAAGGAGGCCATCCAGGCCGCCCGCTCCGCCCGCCGCGAGTTCCCCGGCACCCCCGAGGAACGCGAGCTTCTGGGCATAATCCACCTCTGCGAGGGCAAGCTCAACGAGATAGACTGGCGCCGCATCTACGACCAGGCCTACCGCGAGTTCAAGGACATAAAGGACAGGATAGACCGGGTGCGGGACGACCCCATCGCCCTGAACGAGCTCTACCGCGAGTACAAGCTCTGGAAGGCCCGCTACCACGACCGCGACCAGGTCCGCATCCGCCGCGGCGAGAAGCGCCCCAACTTCCCCAGCCTCATCCGCGACGCCGTCACCACCTCGTTCGACCGCGCCATCGTCGCCTCCCAGGCCAAGGCGCGCGAGAAGTACTACGGCGAGGCGATAACCATGCTCCGCCTCTACAAGAAGCGCTACGCCAAGATGCTGTCCGAGCTCTTCCCCGAGCGCTGGGCGGAGTACCTGGACATACTCGACTCCCACATAAACCAGTACGTGCAGGAGGCCAAGGACGAGTTCGAGTACAACTGGGACCTCGTGGACTTCTACGTGCGCGAGAACATGATGGACGAGGCGCTCAAGTGCCTGCAGGTGATCATCGAGCGTCTCGGCATACCGGAATACAAGAAGCTGGCGGAGCAGAAGCTCGCCGCGCTCCGGAAGGGCGGGACCGCCGTCCCCGGCAACGCCGCGGGCCCGGCCAAGACCGCCGAGGCCGACATACTCAAGCGCTTCACCGACTCCGAATCCGACAAGATGATACTCCGCTACGACTTCGCAGGGGCGGTGAAGTACCTGCAGGACTACTACGAGGCCCTCGTGGACGACGAGGCCAAGGCCCGCCTCAAGGCGAGGCTCGAAGAAGTCCGCGCCATGAAGGCGGCCTTCGACTGGCTCCGCTCCACCTTCAACAAGGGCGAACGGCTCGACTTCGGCCGCGGCCTCTCCGGCACCATCGCCAAGGTGGACGAGAAGGGGATCACCCTCCGCACCGAGGGCGGCACCGTAGTGAAGAAGTGGATGAGCTACAAACCGCGCGAACTCGCCGAGCTGTTCCGCAAGCGCCTCTCCCGCGCCGCCAAGCCCAAAAACCTGTTCTTCAACATAGCCGTCTTCTGCCTCGAGTTCAACATGCGCCACGAGGCCCTGTCCTACATGACCAAGGCGCTGAAGGCCGACAAGACCCTCAAGCCCAAGCTCGACCTGCTCTACGCCCGCTACTCCGGCAAGCCCATTCCCGAGGACGGCTTCATCGTTTACAAGGGCAACTGGCTCACGCCGAAGGAATTCGCCGAGACGAAGCTCCGCGAGCGCGTGCTCGAGGAGGTGGCCCGCCTCGACTCGAAGGACGAGGACGTCCGCGACAAGGCCCGGGCGGCGCTCGTCCAACTCGCCGAGCAGAACGAGAACCTCGTCGTCTCGCAGCTCACCATGAAGCTCACCGACCTGCTGGAGAAGATAAAGAAGAGCGACGTCTTCAAGACCCTCGCCATGGTGGACAAGCTCCACGAGGAGCTCCGCAAGCGCCGCAAGGAAGCGCTCAAGATAATCTTCGACAAGAAGATATACCCCGACGAGAACCACGGGGCCGTGGGCCAGCCCATAGTGGACAAGGCCGTCAACAGGGTGCGCGAGATATACGAGACGCCCATCAAGGGCATCATCGAGGCCGACCCCAAGCTCAAGGCCCTCGTCGCCCGCGCCCGCGATATACAGGAATGCCTCGGCGAGATAGGCTACGACGCCGGCGACAAGATGCTGGACCTCGACACCCTCCTCGACGCCCTCAACAGCAAGGTGAACATCAACACCACCCTCAATCCCCACGAGATGAGGGTGTACACCTACTCCATGAAGATAAAGGACTACAACGAGCTCCTCGAGATACCCGGCAAGCGCACCAAGGACGAGAAGGCGGTGGTGAGGTACACCAACGAATACCGCCTCATGATGGGCCTCCCCTACCTGCGCATAGACAGGCTCATAACCAAGGCGGCCCGCCTCCACTCTTGGCGCATGGCCACCAAGGGCTTCTTCGCCCACGTGGACCCCTTCAACAACACCACTCCCTACCAGCGCATGGCGAAGGCCGGCTACTCCGCGGGCAGCGGCGAGAACATAGCCCGCGGCATGGGCGACGCCCATTCCGCCTTCATCGGCTGGTACAACAGCTCCGGCCACCACCGCAACATGCTGAGCTCCAAGCACACCGAGATAGGCGTGGGCGTCTTCGACAACTTCTGGACGCAGGACTTCGGCGCCGGGCCCGTGAAGCCCGACGACGAGCCCGACAACCAGAACATACCCGATTGCGGCGAGAAGATAGTGGACTCCGGAAGGGGCGGCCGCGGCGGCAAGCACTGAGCGCGAACCCTCCCCCCCTCGAAACCGAAGACGGGGCGCCTGCGCGCCCCGTCTCTCTTTCCTGCGGCCCGCCTCGGCCTCAGCGCCGCTGGCCGGCCAGCGCCGGCAGCACCTCCCGGCCCGTGAGCCCCCTTCCGGCGAAGGACGCTATCTCCATTCTCAAACGCCGCTCCTCGTTCATGGCCCTTATCGCCTCGCGGAGCCGCTCGTCCGTGATGCGCCGTCCGGTGGCTCCCCTCCGCACATGCACACCGGCGCCGCCCCCGCGGCCATGATGAGCCCCCGCGGCGTGTACTCCAGAATATCGCCGCCACCTTGCATCATCCGCTGTACGCTGCGCGCACGTCGTCCAGCGTGATACCTGTTCTCATGTCATACCTCCTTCTCGTTACCTGCGTTGGGTTGTTGCGATGAACCGAAACGACGACCGTAACGAATGATACCTCCGTTCCGTTTTCGTACCAGGCGAAACGTCCCCCTTGACCGTCGGCGGCGGAGGGATAACATTGTAGGGGGACGGCGCGGCCCCGCTTCCGCGCCGGGGAGGAAGGAATGCTCGAGAAACGCTATCCGCTCTGGCTGGCCGGGAAACCCGTGGATACCGGCCTCACGCTCGATGTGACCGACAAGTACACCGGCGGGAAGGTGTCCGAGGTCGCCTTGGCGGACGCCGACGCCATCGAGAAGGCGATAGCCGCCGCCCGCGCCGCGGAGCCCGCCATGAGGCGCATGGCCGCCTACGAGCGCCGCGCCGTGCTCGAACACTGCGTCGCCCGCTTCCGCGAGCGCTTCGAGGAGCTCGCCCTCGCCCTCTGCGTCGAGGCCGGAAAGCCCATACGCGACGCCCGCGGCGAGGTCACCCGCCTCATCGACACCTTCCGGGTGGCCGCCGACGAGGCCGTGAGGATGTACGGCGAGGTCATCCCCCTCGACATCTCCCCCCGCGCCGCGGGCTACCGCGGCATGTGGAAGCGCGTGCCGGTGGGCGCCTGCGCCTTCATAACCCCCTTCAACTTCCCCCTCAACCTCGTGGCGCACAAAGTGGCCCCCGCCATCGCCGCCGGGTGCCCCTTCGTCCTCAAGCCCGCGAGCCTCACGCCCATAGGGGCCCTCATAATCGGCGGCGTGCTCGCCGAGGCCGGGCTTCCCGAGGGCGCCTTCTCCATACTGCCGTGCCGCGGTCCCGACGCCGCCCCCCTCGTGGAGGACGACAGGATAAAGCTCCTCAGCTTCACCGGCTCGCACGACGTGGGCTGGAAGCTCAAGGCCCGCGCGGGCCGCAAGAACGTCGCCCTCGAGCTGGGGGGCAACGCCGCCGTCATAGTGGAGCGCGACGCCGACGTGGCCGACGCCGTCTCCCGCATCGTCTTCGGCGGCTACTACCAGTCCGGGCAGAGCTGCGTGAGCGTCCAGCGCGTCATCGTCCACGAGGCCG